>NZ_JAJKHN010000123.1:0-14417 GCF_020982715.1 Bacteroides sp. 1_1_30 | reverse complement strand
TATACCATTCTTTATGTTTAGATTATGCAAACTGACAGTGTGAATTTAACATATCCACAGGGTTTTCGGACTGACCCGAATTACAACTGAGCCCTTGATAGGTTTGATATTCAGTGGGTTATAAACAAGAAAGGCCGAACTTAAAAGTTCAGCCTGGATGCTATATAGAATTGTTAAATTCTTGTTATTAAGCGAGCTTGTTGATGTAAAGAGCCAACTTAGATTTCAGATTGTTAGCTTTGTTTTTGTGAATGATGTTCACCTTAGCCAACTTATCCAACATCTTTGTAATGCCTGGGTACATTGCAACTGCTTCTGCTTTATCAGTAGTTGCACGAAGCTTTCTAACAGCATTTCTCATGGTCTTGCCATAATATCTGTTGTGAAGTCTTCTTGTCTCTTCTTGTCTGATTCTTTTCAGTGATGATTTATGATTTGCCATCTCGACTAATCTATTTTTTTAGTTCTTTATTCTTTTAACTTGTAGCCCGTGGGGGAATCGAACCCCCCTTTCAAGAATGAAAATCTTGCGTCCTAACCGATAGACGAACGGGCCATCCTGTTGTAGCATTTCTGCTTTTTGCTTTCTCGAATCTGTGTTTGTTTCTCGATTGCGGATGCAAAGGTAGGAACTTTTTTGAAACTGGCAAATGATTCATAGAAAAATTTTCAATGAATATGTGTTTTTTTTCACAGATGTCTTTCTTTTTGGCTGATATTCAGTGAAATATATGGTTGTGATTTTTATATAAAAAAATCTCTCCTGTGAAAAACAGTAGGAAGCATGTTTTCTTACCACCTTATTATATATAGCGAAATAAAAAAGCTGCTTATTGGTAACTTCTTTTGTAACTAAATGAATCTTTAGGCGACTAACGGAACAAATACCGGAGACGATGAATGATAACAAAGAATTTATAGGCATACTGCTACAAAATAAGCGTATTATTTATAAGGTTTGTGCTCATGTACGCGCAAGATAAGGAAGTGGAAGCGATATTTAACGGCGTATGTCTCCGATTATTTTGTGTTTTTTTGTAGCTTTGCTTCGGATTGGAAACGAGATAAATATCGGTTATGCTGCAAAAGACGAAAGGAATAGTTCTTCATACATTGAAATACAATGATACATCTATCATTGTGGATATGTATACAGAGTTGTCCGGCAGGGCTTCTTTTCTTGTAACAGTGCCCCGTTCGCGGAAAGCGGCTGTGAAATCCGTACTTTTCCAGCCCTTGTCTTTTATTGAGTTCGAGGCCGACTATCGCCCCAATGCAACTCTTTATCGTGTGAAAGAAGCGAAATCCTTTTATCCTTTTTCTTCCATTCCATACGATCCGTATAAGTCTTCGATGGCACTTTTTCTGTCGGAGTTTCTTTACAGGGCTATCCGGGAGGAGGCGGAGAATCGTCCGTTATTTGCTTATCTGCAACATTCCATCATTTGGCTGGATGAGTGTGGAGACGGCTTTGCCAATTTTCATCTGGTGTTCTTGATGCGTCTTTCCCGTTTTCTGGGACTTTATCCGAATCTGGAGGATTATCATACCGGCGATTACTTTGATTTATTGAATGCCTGCTTCACTTCTATTCGTCCCCAACTACATTCCTCTTATATCAATCCCGAAGAGGCTGCCCGTCTCCGTCAACTGATGCGCATGAACTATGAGACAATGCATCTTTTTGGCATGAGCCGTGCGGAGCGTACCCGTTGCCTGACGATTATGAATGATTATTACCGCTTGCATCTGCCCGACTTCCCGGCATTGAAATCATTGGAGGTGTTGAAAGAACTGTTTGATTAATTAGTAACTTCTTGCGGGTTTGTATGCTGTTTCTGAAAATATATGTTACTTTTGTCCGTAGAGAACAAAAGAGAATGAACAAGCGAGAAACAATATGAAAAGATTCCTGTACCTGACGGTCTGTTTTCTTATCCTTGGGGAGTTTTATGGTTGTAACGGAGACGTGTTTGTCGACGACTTCCGTTCTTCCGATTCCGAACTGACGCTGGACGGGAACGGGGATGTTGCCACTATTCAATTTGCAGCTGCCAATTGGGATTGGATGTATATAGCCTTCGATTTTCCCATTCAATATAAAATATATGATGCGGACAATCGCCTGATAACAACTGACCAAGGTCCATCGCTGAACGGGTTTGGAAAGATTGTGTGCACCGGAGAGATGATTGATTTCACCATCGAACGCGTTCATCCCAAAGAAGTGAAGATAACGGTGGGCGAGAATGCCCTTTCCGCTCCTTTTCAATTCCAGCTCAGGGCGAGCAACGAGTATGAGTGGCAGGAGATACGCGTCGAGATTTCTCCGGCAGACAGATATGTGATGGATAGCATCACTTATTCTTTGAATGCATATTCTTACAATCCAGAAAACAGGACAGAGAGAAAAGAAGGCGTCTCCTTTCATAACTTTACAGATGTTTTTTCTACATACACGTTTTCCCCTTTCGAGTCTTTTTACCATTTTATGAGATTTAAAAGCGATGTGCCCGAAGCTTTTCAATTACTGGGCGAAGCCGGTCTGACGGTGGAAATACCAAGCATGAAAGACGGATATTTAACTATGAACGGCAAACGGGCACCGCTCATTTCTGCACAACAAATGTTGTCTTGCTCTAATACGGAGCAGGAAGAAGACATAATTCCTCCCCGGACTGCTCGAACCTATACTTTATGGATGGTGTATGATTGGTTGGAAACGCGGTATACCCTCTATGTTTCTCACCCCAAAACCAAGAAGCAACGAACCGTAAGCGGTACGTTGCATAGCGAAATGCCTGTAAAATATCACATAACACACAGGGATGTCTCTCTCAAAAACTAACCTATCAACAACTAATATATCAATGATTAGAAATAGGAACGCCATACAGTTGCTGTGCCTCCTTTGCCTTCTGGTACATCCGGCAATCAACGCAAATCTGGAAGCCCAGACAATCATCGGGCAACGGAACGACAGCGTCAGCCATCCCCTGATCCGCCATCAGCTTGGCTTCGACGTCCGTCCGGGATATATCGTCTCCACCCATAGTTTTCTGCAAGGAGACAATGCGCAGCAAAAGAAAATCGACCAATCGCTTTCCTTCCATTTCAAGTACGCTTTCAGATTCAGCAAAGAATCCAACCTCGGCAGGCTCTTTCCCCATACCTATCAGGGTATTGGCATTTCCTACCATACTTTCTTTAGTCCCGCTGAATTGGGAAATCCCGTGTCGGTATACGCTTTTCAAGGGTCACGTATCGCGCAACTGTCCCCCCGTCTGTCGTTCGATTACGAATGGAACTTCGGGGCTTCTTTTGGCTGGAAGAAATATGATGAACTATCCAATCCGCAAAACGTGCTGATTGGCTCCAAGATCAATGCGTACATCAATCTCGGCTTTTTGCTGAACTGGCAAGTTCACAAGTACTGGAAACTGGCGGCAGGTGTAGATCTCACCCATTTTTCCAATGGAAACACGCATTATCCTAATGGCGGCCTTAATGTTATTGGAGGAAGAATCGGCATCGTGCGTACTTTGGGCGTGGATGAGGGACCCGGTCCCATCACTCCCGGACGGCTCTTTATAAAACCTCACGTCAGCTATGACCTGGTGATCTACGGAGCCACCCGCAAAAGGGGACTGATCGGAGACGATGTGTCGAGTATGATTCCCGGTTCGTTCGGTGTGGCGGGCATCAATTTCGCCCCGATGTATAATTTCAACAACTATTTTCGGGCAGGGCTTTCTGCGGATGCGCAATATGATGAGAGTGCCAATCTCAAAGAGTATAGAGTGGGCGAGTATTACTTGGGCGATTTGAAGTTTCATCGTCCTCCTTTCCGTAAGCAGTTTGCCGTGGGGTTATCTCTTCGGGCAGAACTGGTGATGCCCGTTTTCTCCATCAATGTCGGCGTCGGTCGGAATTTGATATACAGCGGTGACGATATGGAAGGGTTCTATCAAATTCTGGCTCTCAAGACTTACGTCACACGTCATTTGTTTTTGCACGTAGGATACCAGTTGAGCAAGTTTAAAGACCCCAACAATCTGATGCTGGGGCTTGGATATAGATTCCATGATAAACGATGAAAGAGTATGATAAGGTATAGGGAGGGCTTAGCTGTTTATGCCTCTTCCACTTTCACTAGTTTCCAACCCTGAAATACCAATGCGATGCATTTCAATTCTGTCGTTCCCTTGTCATGCCTGATCCATTCGCTTGTCGCATACTGTTTCAGTTGCGTTTTTGCATCAGACAGTAGCTTTTTGATTTCAGCATCCGAAGCGTCCCGTTTGGCGTATTTCACTTCAATGCAGTAGCTGTATGCCATGTCGGGAAGCTGCATCAGGCGGGGGTGGAGGAAGATGTCGGCATATCCTTTGTTGCTTTCGTATTCGGGGCGTGCGATATAGTAACTATTTAGTCCCAGATAAGCGAGAATGAAAGCTTTCACGTGTGCTTCCCCCTCTATAAATTCACGGATGCTGCTTTGCTTGTTCAGGCGTTCGACGATATATTCGAAGTAAGGATTCCAATCACCTTCGTATGCCATTTCATACATCAGTATGTTTAGCTTTTCCACTTCCAAATTGAGACCGGAGCTATCTTTGTAGATGTCTATCATGTATCCATAGAGTTGCTCGCGCACCGTTTGGTTGGGGATGGAGAGTATATTCATCGGGCCTCTAGTGCCGTTGATGGTAAGCATACCATAATAATAGAGGAGACTCTTGAAGTATTCGGTTTTTATAATATTCTCGGCCGGGAAACTGTCGGCAATGATTCCGCTAGTGGCGCCCTTCTCTACTATTTCCTGTACGACACTTGCATTTTCTCCAAAAGTCTTGTCTACGCGGATAAGGTGGCGCAGTTTGTTATAGTCGGTACGGATGTTGGCATCGAGCATTGTGTTGGGTATGCGCATGTTTAGCAGATAGCGGTTCATGAAGTAGAGCACCATGTCCGAATTGTACATGGACGGTTCGTCCAGTGCTTCGGTGGAAAAGCAATAATTATCATACCACGGTTTCATGATTTCTATCAGTTCGTCTGTAGAGTGCGGTAGGTCCCGGCGTTCTTTGTAATAATCTATCAAATCGCGCACTTCGTATTCGTTGAAACCTATCATATTATTAAATATGGAGTTGCTGCTATAATTATCCGCAATGTTGAATCCGCTTGTCAGGTCGTCCATTGTCACAGGACTGACTCCCGTGAGGAAGATTCGCTCGATGACAGAGTTTGAATAATCCTTCACTACCTTGAGGAATCCGCGGAAGAATCCGTTGCCGTGGGTGATGCTGTGATAACGTTCATTGCCGTAATCTACCAGAATGTTATTGGCGAAGTTGTCATATTCGTCAAGGATAAGATATATTTTCAATCCTTTGCTTTTGGCGGACAAGCATAAGAATCCCAATATCTCGGCTGCGGTATCATATTTTTCCAGTTCTTCTGCGATATTTTTCCCTAATAGGTCACTATAATCTTTGGCAAAAGCACTCATCACCAGTTTACAATAGGTATTGAAAGTCTGTTTCAAAGTCTCCATATCGCTGGCTACACTGCTGAAGTTGAGCGTCAACACCAGATATTTGTTACGGTTGGGCGTGGGATGTTTGCCTATATATAATTCTCCGAAGCTTTCCTCGAACTTGTCTTTCTTGTTGATGTCGTAGTAAAGACCCAGCATGTTCAGGAAAAGACTCTTCCCGAAACGACGGGGACGGACAAAGAAAAAGAAACGGCTTATATTTTCTACTTTCTCTATATATTGGGTTTTATCTACATAATAATAACCATCACGGATGATAGACTCGAAGTCCGTCATCCCGTATGGTATTTTCTTGATTGCTGCCTCCATAATTGCCCTTTTTAATTATAGAGAACAAAGTTAGCTTATTTTCTTCTATCCGACAATCAAATAGAGACTTATTCCAGCGTTGGTTGTAAATTTGCCGAAGGGGAAAACTATTTCCCCTTCTTAGTTTCTATTGACTGTTCATCTCTTTCATCGCAGGATTGAGTATATATGTCTTGCAAATATAAAAAGTGATAAAAGAGGTGGACAACTAATGTGTAAATAACGTTGTTTTGAGTTTATCGGTTTCTTATATTAGCGATTATACCAAGATTTATGTCTCTATAAAAATAACCACCGGGCTCAAATACTATGCTTCCGTTATCATTAACCATGTAATAGCCATTAAAACTCTCATTCATACCAAAGTTACAATGGAGGTAAACGGAGTTTTCTTCATTAATGGCATATCCATCAACTAAAAAAGCGACTTTGTCTAGGTCACCTACGAAAACAGGATAAAGAGAAAGTAGGGATTTTTTTACAACTTCTAAATTCCAGCTTTGATCATTATCGCAAGTCAGTCCGCATTGAGAAGTATTTATTTGTCTTGAAATATTTCTTATTGGGGTTTTCACTGCAATAACAGAATTTACAATCTCGGTGGAAGGTCCAGTAGCAGTCCATTTATCATAATTATAACATTCTCCCCATACTGGATATGCACCAATTGTATTGTAGACATATTTTAGTAAAGTTGCGATCATTTTTTCATTGGATTGTGTCGCTTCTTTTTCCATGGTTAATATTTCCCAATTTATATTTATTCCGTCAATGTTTAAATAAGGTCTTAAATATGCCATAGCTTGGGCAATAGCAATAGAAGCTTGTCCTGTAGGATAGTTGCCATATAGAGCTCCTCCAGGTCTGTTAGGAGATATGCGTTCATAACGTTCTACGAAAGCTTGAGGCAATAGTTGGTTATATGGAGTAAATTGATGCCAGTTTGTTCTGCAAAATGATACAATCATTACGCTTACTTCCCCAGGTATAGACTCTACTGGACGAGAACGTGTTGATGATGTATCTTTGTAGTTTTGAATTTTTTCCATTAAAATATTTTTGGCCATTTGCATCATTATGTTGGGCCCTAAAGAGACTTGATAAACCGAATCATTGAATGAAGGTATATATGCGAGTACTTTTTGGAATCTTTTATCTCCGGAAACAATAATTCTCCCATTCTTCGGACCGTTATTTATTTCTATTTCATAAATTAAGGGGAGTTTTTCACTTGATAAAGCTCTTGTTTTTTCAGAAGCGTGTAGCCTATATGTACTTTTTATACCAAATGCAGTATTATTATCTCTAGTTCGTGGTTCGGATGTTACAGATTCGTGAAACGTTTTGGCAATTGTAAGTGCTTCACTTTCTGACAAATCATAAAGACTACTATTAGTCTCTATATTAATCTCTTTGTCTAGTTCATTTGTACATGCTGAAATTGATACAGCAAAAATGATACATATAAATATGTTTTTTCTCATAATGTTTTTGTTTACTTAATTATTCAATTGCTGATAGAAAACATTGGATTTTTGCACCTCTTACAGATGCATTCGGATATTTTGATTTATACTTTTCAGTAAAGTCTAATACAATGATAATTGCATGGTCGTTTACTACGGCGAATCCGTGTTTAGATATGTTGTTGTTAAAGTTTAAGGTGAGGCTGTCTTTATCCCACTCGTAGGTTCCGGCCTTTTTATTATTGTCATAGTCGGATGAAGAGTAATCAATTTCCACAGCTTTAGTATCTTTATCAAAAGAGTATAGTATTCCCGTTCGGTTCTTGGCAATTTCTTTTAATTCGCTCTCTATTATTTCTCGAATGTGCAGGTCACCACCATTTATCCAAGTGCTGGAGGAATCTCCTTTTTCTATGAACTTTCCGGAAAGGTAGTCGGAAATAACTTCAATCTCTGCAAAATTATCAGGATTTCTTAAGTCACGCAGATATATGGAAGTGTTTCCTACACTGTTTCCTGTGATTAGGATTGCCTTACTATCATTTTGAGGTTCAACTGTTGCTATTCGAGGATTTTCAGACTGTAATCCAAGCCCCATTTGGAATTTTTCTAAATCAGACAATATATATACAATTCTTTTTTCTCCTGCTAAAATATGTATGGAGTTGCTACTTAATTCAATGGGTTCACAATTTAGTTTGTCTTCGTTTGAGCAGCTAATTGTAAATATACAGAATATCAGAAATAACAATTTCACTTGTCTATCTACTTTTGTATCGATCAAAATGTAAGCCCTCCTAATTGAATTATTTCATTATCCTTCCAGACATAATTAACTTTTACTTCTGTGATACCGGCATCAGGATATCGTTGCTGATATTCTGATGTTTTGTCACTCTGTAGAATATATCCGTGTGACATTCCTGTAGCAAATTTGAAGCCGAATTTCTCTGTTTTATCGTCATACATTAGGGTTAAAGAGGTAATGTTCCATTCGTATGTACCTTCTTTGAATATCCCCGAATCAGTTTTCATTGTGAACTTTTTGGTTTCTTGATTGAATGTATAAGTGGCACCGATGAATGGCTTTTCTTTTTCTCGTAACTCAATTTCTATCTCTGGAGGGATTCTTAGATCTATTGCTTTTATTATTATTCCCGGAGAACCAGGATGACCTTCGAGCGGAATTCCCCAATTGATAATTTCCGAGCTGTTGAAGTATATTACATATACGTAGATCTCACATACTATCTTATTATTGTCAGTATCAATAAGTCGTATCATGGTGCTCCCACTTTTGTATGTAGCGATGCATACGCCCATTACGTCAAGAGTTGCAGTTGCAATTTCTTGATTTTCTGATTCTAATTTATAGTTGTGCTCTGTTAAGTCTGTTTCTATGATGATGTGTGATGTCACTCCTTCCCATATGGAAACTGACTTCTTTTCAACTTCGTATGGTTGTTCTTCAGAGCAACCATACGAAGATATGAGTAATGATGTAATAAATAAAAAAATATAAATTCTCATTGCTGGGCTATTTTCTAGTTATATTATATAACATAGTCATTTCTTGGGTATAGTATGCAACATATTCTTTCTTTGTCTTAAATATGACATCACAATCTTGCAAATCATTACTTGTTCTGAAATAAGCTTTAGACCCTATTCCCCATCCAATATTTACTGACCAATAATGGTAGTACCCTGCACGTCGAGGATGTCTGGTAATAACCACTCCATCTATTAACCATGCATGCCCTCCAAGTTTTCCAGTTATATTACCATCTTTATCTACTATATGCCCTGAACCAAATAGGAAAACAGGTTTTCTTTCAAATAAAGATTGCTTGGCAAGATTTCCGTCAAATTTAGTTTTTTGATCTCCCGAAAAATTAGTTATGCTTCTTAAGTAATTTATCATATTGGGAGTAGAAGTTTCTGTTTGCGTAATTACGGACTTTGTATATTTACTACCTGTTTCGATATCTTGCAATACTTTATCTTCATATGCAGGGTGTGAGCCTGTATCTACATATATTTTATACAATAAGCCGGAAATCATATCTATTAAATCTTGTGGTGAACTTAATTCTGGTTGCCATGGCTTACTGACAATATGATCTACTGAAGTCACATAGTTCCAATCTACTTTTTGGTTATCTTTTATAGACATGGCAGGTTTTATTATACTAAATAACATTCCTATTGCGAGATTAGCACATCCTACTACTATATGCCCTTCATATTCGCTATTGACGTCATCAAAAATCATCATTACAGGCATCGCAGAATTGTATGGAGTATTTTGTGACCATTCGACTTTCGATAAGGGATTAACAAAACCTACTACTTCTGATTTGGGCTTTTCTACACCTCCGGCTGGATTTCCCGGATTATTATTTCTGGTAGATACTTCATCAGTAGTTATAATTTGGTCTTTAATATTTTGATAAGATACTTCTCTTTGGGGAATGTTTAGTTGTTGGGCGATTTTATAGAGGGTAGAATCTCTTTTAGTAGACTTTATATCTTCTATGTGTTGGATATCTAAAAGGATATTCTTTTTGGATACTTCCAGTAAGTAACCTATCCTATTATCAGTTTCACTATCTGGACAATAATTGTCTGTATAGAAAAGGACTTCGGGCATTCTTTCATCACCACATACTACTGCCAGACTTTTGCTGCCATCATCGTTGGCTAACTCAACATTAAATATAGGTACAGCGAGTTCATTGGGTATTGATGAACGAGTTGTAGTTATGGTTTCAATAATATTGTTATTTTGGGTAATATAATACTTCTTTTTAATAGCCACTTTTGATAGTTTTGAGTTTCGTGTAGTAGCTACTTTTTTAGTTTCTATATTATTCTTAAAATCAGAGATAACATTGGTTATTTCCTCGTCAGATAGTTCTTGGGGAGCATCATACGCAATACTGGTAAACTCCTCCGGGGTTAAAATGATCTTATCGCTCTCTGTGTTTTTCTCATTAAAGTTGCTGATAACGTTAGTATCTGTGCATGATAAAAGAAGAAATGAAGCAATAAGTGTGTATAAGAAATATTTATTCTTTGGCATATTGTTTTTATCTTACGGAAATATTATTTAAGTAATCCATTTTGTAGCACCATTCTTTAATACCTTTGGCTTCAAAACACGTATTGGCATTACTGTCTAATTTATAGTAACCTGTACACTCGTCTGCCCATCCTAAGTTGGCATGCCAGTATACATCGTTATTCTTCACTAATTGGCGGGTAACTATGGATTTTTCAGTTATTAACATGCCAGAGATGATGAAGGCATGATCGGAGGTTAACATCATAATTAAGCGTCCTGCACGTAATGCTGCCCATGCTAAATCACCATTAAAAGAGGCTTTAGGTTTGTAGTTAAAATATTTATTCATTGTCTTTAACATGTTTACTTCAGAAACTTCGCTTGCAATGACGGCACCATCCCAATCTTTTTTTGAGGTTGTATGATTTTCGCGGTAAAGATCAATTATTAGACACTCTGCATCACCGCGTCCTCTCTCACTAGATCCTGGATCATCAATCTTAGGAGTTTGTGCCATTAGATCCCAATTCGGAATAAAGCTACCATGTCCATCAGGATTAGGAAATGAAATTTGTGGAATTCTACGACGGTGGGTATACGTCATCATTTGGGCCATAGCAATGTTCACGCATCCTGCGGGAACTGCAGTATAATTTTTTCCCCCATTTTCTGTTCTTACCCAATCAAGTAAATCATTATAACCGAACGCTCCATTGTAGGGAAATTCTTGTCCCCAGTTAGTTTTCACGAGTGGAAAAATAGATGTTTCAAGAATTTGCATTTCTATATCTCCTATTTGTACAGCAGTTGATCTTGTTGTAGGCTTTGCATCAATAACAACTATATTATCTTTGACTTTCTCATAAGAAATTTCATTTATAGGTACTTCTAGTTCTTTACTAATCTTCTTAAGTGTTGGGAGCCGCAAAGAGTCTACAGCTTCTTTCATCTTTATTGTATTATATAGATAACTTGCTTTTGAAGCATGTAATAGTTTGCTAGCTCCTGTTTGCTCCATCATTTTTTCACTACTACATTTAGGAATGAAGGCAATGATGGCAGGAAAATTTGTATTCGCTGAAACTATAGCACGACCCATAGAAGAGCCATTGCTAAATTCGATTTCACAAATTTTAGATGTAATATCGTCATTGCTAATGGCTCTTGTTGCTTGTTCTTGTTCTTTGAATTCTCCCTCTTTATTTATGAAACTCTCTTTTACAATTTTTAATGAAGTTGCATTGCTTCTTGTTGTTGTTCCGTTTTGCAGATTAGCAAAAGCATTTACCATATCAAAAAGAGTTTTCTCTTCCAAATCTTTTGTTTCCTCATAGGAGATGCTGAAGACTTCATCTTGTGTAAGTTTGATCTTCTTTTGAGAGATAAAATCTTCAGAAATATCATTCGTACACGAATGGATGGTGAATAGGCTGGCTATTGCACACAAAGAATAGAATAGCTTTTTCATACTTTTAATTATTAAGTTGCGTAATGATTGCATGTTTGTTACTTTTATGGTATTGAGTGCTCTATTTCAAACTCCCCAATGAAAGTCATGTCTCTTTCTATATAAAGAAGCTCATAATAGCCAGTTTTGTAGCCTGTTAAATCAATTTTATAAGTCTCTTGCTCATTAGGGGGGATTATCACATCTTGGAACATGATATTTCCTTGTTGATCTTTTACTTGGAGAGTGACTTGATTGTCGATGTTTTCAAGAAAACGAATTTCAATAGAGTTTTCGTCGAGAATGGCTTCTATGGGGATAGGAACAAGTGCTCTTTTCTGGTAATGCCATCTTTCGAAAACTAGGTGCTTAGTTCTACGCTCTGATAGATTATTGGCTTCCATTGTCATGAATGAAATACTAATCAATAATAGTACAATACTTAGCTTTCTCATATTTTTAAATGTTTCTTGCAAATTTATGGCAATATGAGAGGTAATACAAGCAAAAGATGTTTTTCGACGTGGACAAACTGATGTTGATAATCAGATGGTTACACCTGATTGCGTGGACATAGCTATACCTAATAAATTATTTCGATCTAAAAAGGAATATTAGCGCATGTTTTCAATTAAATATTCTCGTAATGTCGTATTATTGTTTGGTAACGTAATTCCTAGTTTTTGTCTAAGTCGGAGTCGTTTTTTTATTACCGAATCGACAGTGATATTTATTAATTGTGCTTCTGCATTAGTGTCAAACCCATACATATAAAGACAACAATACATAAAATCTTGTATCTGTAAATCTGGACACAGACTATATATGTACCTGTGGAGATTGGGGTAAATATGTGTTATTTCATCTGTGATCAGTTTCCATTGCTCATCTGTTATTAATGATCTATTATTTCTTGGTTTATTTTGAGTCGTTAAATGTGTCAGTTCTTTAAATAGAGGTGAATTCTCTAAAGACTTATTTTGTAGTTCTTTATAATTGGCGGTTAAGAGGATTATTTCTTCCTGCATTTTATTATAGTATTCATTTTTCTCTTTGAATGTATCTAATAACCTTTTTTTCTTTTCTAGTTCTAATGACACATTGAGTAAGTTTGTTTTTATCAGGTATAATTCATCCCGTTGTCTTTGGATTTTTTCTTTTGCTTTTTTGCGATATAATAGGTATCCTATTGTTATTAATAGTAACGTTATAATGCAGATAATTGAAATTATAATGTAGCTTTGTTGTTTAATTTTTAATCTATCGACTTCTTTGCTGATTTTTAGGTGATTATATTTGGATTCTATATCTAGTATTTTGGATTGGCTATCTGCATATACAATAGAATCTACCATATTAACATATTCTTCCAGATTGACAAGAGCTTCTTTATAGTTTTCTTCTGCATTATAAATTTGATAATATAGATATTTAATGCTACATGTATATTGGGGGTTATCCTGTGGAATCTTGGATAATAATTCTTTAGCTTTATTAATGGAACCTGATGTCGTATATAAGTCAATCAATGCTACATAGTCGGGCATTTTCTCTCTTCCTGTCAATAATGCTTTGAGGAGATATTTTTCGGCTTTATCATATTTATTTTGCATTGCATAGATGTTTCCTAAAGCATTGTTGATTGATGCAGTAACTTCGATATTTTTAGTTTTATTTGCTACAGAATCAGCTACAATTAGAATATGTAGAGCATGTGATAATGAATCCATTTCTGCATATTCACGTCCTACATCTCTTAATGCGCAAGCATAGCTATCTGTATTATTTTCTTTTTTGAAGCATTCGGCAGCAGCCTCATATCTTTTGATGGCTTCTGTTCGCATGAATTTCTCTCTGTACAAATCGCCTATATAGTCGTAGATATATCCGATGAGATTATTGAATTTATTCTTTTCTGCAATATCCAAAGCATTTGTATATATTGACATTGCTTTATCATAATCTCCATCTGCAAAATAAGAGCGACCTAAATAAATCAGAATTTGCACTTGTTCATCAGGACTACCATGCGAGGAATACCAGTCATAAGCCCTCTCTAATTGATAAGTTGGTAGGATGGTGGTGAAAATCTCGTCTGTAATCTTTCCTGATAACATACACCAGCGTGCAAAGGTTTTGTCGTCTAGTTTTTCAGGAGATGATATACTTTTTAGTAGGTTGGATGCACTGTCAGGATTTATGGCAATAGCCTTTCCTACTTCATTTAGTAGTCTGTCAGATACGGATTGTTGTTTGTTGCATCCTGATAGCACTAATATAGATGTTATAATTATAGCAATACTCTTTCTCATTTGTCTGTCGTGGTTTAGTTTCATTGTAAAAGTAATCTTTATTTTCTATATTATGCTCTTTTATAGGGAGATTATTTTAGTTCGGGGAAATAATAATTAGTACTGTCTATATCATACATTAAATTAATTTCAAATCTGCTTTTACTTTAGTAAGTTCATGTGATCTAATTTGATTATTTCCCAGCTATTAATAGATTCTTTCTTATTTATAGTGAGAAAAGTTCCTTTCTATTAATACCTAAATTACTTTACT
>NZ_JAJKHN010000122.1:0-14642 GCF_020982715.1 Bacteroides sp. 1_1_30 | reverse complement strand
GCATACGAGATTAGCCATGGTCTCGTGGGCTCGGAGATGTGTATAAGAGACAGCAATTACATATCATATTAAGGCTTGTTATGTTCTGTTGTATCTTGTTGTTTGTGTCTCAAGAGGTAAGTGCGCAGATCACTTTCTCTGTAAAGAATCAGACAATACGCCAGACGATACGAGTAATTGAGAAGAAGGCTGATTACAGCTTCTTTTATACGGATAAGCTTCCCGGATTGGATCAAAAGATTTCATTGAAAGTGGACAATGAAAGTATCGATTCGGTTTTAGAAAAAGTTTTCAAAGGGTCACCTATTAGTTATAAGATAGAATCGGGCAAGCAAGTAGTGCTTACCCTGAAAACCGAACAAAACGCCTCCCAGAAAGGAGATAAGAAAACAATAACCGGTGTTGTAGCCGATCGGAGGGGGGAACCTTTGATTGGTGTTACCGTGAGAGTGGAAGGAGAGAATATTGGGACCGCTACTGACATCGACGGACGTTTCTCTTTGGAAGCTCCCATAGGGGCAAAAATCAGTTTCTCCTATATCGGTTACGTTTCCCAGTCTCATACGGTCAATAAACAGAACATCTATAATGTGTCTTTGAGCGAAGATTCGCAAGTGCTGGAAGAAGTTGTCGTGGTGGGATACGGTTCTATGAAACGGAAAGATATTACGACGGCAGTATCTGTGGTTTCTACGGCAGATATTGAAGAGCGTCCGATCATGACAGCCGCACAAGCCATTCAGGGAAAAGCAGCCGGTATTCAAGTTGTGCAGCCATCGGGTATGCCGGGTTCCGGGGTGACCATCCGGGTGAGAGGTGCTACTTCCGTGCAGGCATCCAATGAGCCGTTGTATGTGGTAGATGGTTTGCCGTCGGATGATATTTCGAATATCAGTCCGAACGATATTGAAAGTATGCAAATCCTGAAAGATGCTTCATCAGCAGCTATTTATGGAGCACGTGCGGCAAACGGAGTGGTGTTGATTACGACCAAGAGGGGAAAGATCGGTGCACCGCAGGTGAAAATGAGTGCTTATGTGGGTTTTTCTAAATTAGGTAAGAAGATAGATGCCTTGAATACAGAGCAATATAAAGACTTGATGAAAGACTTGAAAGCTGTTTCGGATGTTGCTCCCAATATCCCTGAAAATGAAACACGCTATGTGGACTGGACTGATTTATTCTTCGGTACGGGTGTTAATCAGAACTATCAATTATCCGTGGCAAATGGAACCGAGAAATTACAATATTTTGTATCCGGAGGTTATTCTGACGAACAAGGTATTGTGGAGAAAGCACATTTCAACCGATATAATTTCCGTGCGAATTTGGATAGTGAGCAGACAAAATGGTTAAAGATGGCACTC
Organism: Bacteroides sp. 1_1_30; assembly: GCF_020982715.1. Classification (NCBI taxonomy): domain Bacteria; kingdom Pseudomonadati; phylum Bacteroidota; class Bacteroidia; order Bacteroidales; family Bacteroidaceae; genus Bacteroides; species Bacteroides sp. 1_1_30. The sequence continues at coordinate 13,275 of NZ_JAJKHN010000122.1, read as the reverse complement.
AACTTTGCGTATTCGCATACAGGAGGACAATGGGTGAACGAAAGCCGCAGTTCTTTGCGTGCCGGTTCCATCTTGTCCGTAGTGAATACTCCTCCGTTTATGCAGAAGTGGAACCCGTATGATCCGAACGAATACGACGAACAGGCTTATGGTGCACGTATTCTGAATCCGCTGGCTGCCAATGCTGCGGACAGCAACACGAATACAGATCATATTAATGGTTCGCTCGGCTTTACGGTTGATATATACAAAGGTCTGAAATTCAAAACAACTTTTGGCATTGAACTGACTAATGAACACTGGGATTATTATCTGGACCCGATTTCAACTTCGGACGGACGCGGTACAAAAGGACGTGTGGAAGAGAGTTTCTCACGAAACTTCGAATGGCTGTTTGAGAATTTGCTAACCTATGATTGTTCCTTCAACAAACATAACCTTTCCATCTTGGGAGGAGCCACCCAACAGCGTGCACAATATAACGCATCCTGGATGGCTGGTTTCGATCTGGCAGAGTCTTATCCTGATATTCATTCCATCAGTGCCGCCAATCAGTTGGATAAAGACGCTTGTGGTTCTTCCGCCTCCGCATGGACGCTGGCCTCTTTTTTAGGTCGCATAGCGTACAATTATGACAGCCGTTATTTGCTGACGGTCAACTTCCGTGCCGACGGTTCTTCCCGTTTTGCTCCGGGACACCGTTGGGGTACTTTTCCTTCTGTTTCGGCAGGTTGGAGAATTTCAAGCGAAAAGTTTATGCAACCTTTGCAAGACATCGTAACCGATTTGAAGCTACGTGCCGGATGGGGTATGAACGGTAACCAGGGCGGTTTTGGAAACTACGCTTACATGGCTTCCATGAGTGCTAGTAAACTACCGGTTTCAGAAGGTAACTTATACCCGGGACTTGCCATCAGACCCGGTTCGGCAGCCAATAAAGAACTGACTTGGGAAAAAACAAGCCAGTGGAATCTGGGTCTCGACCTGACAATGTTTGATTCCCGTTTATCCTTCTCGGTGGACGCTTACTACAAAAAAACAACCGACTTACTACTGACAGTCAGCCTGCCGGAGAATGTAGTGCCAAGCAGTGTGACAAGAAACGATGGTGAAATGGTGAATAAAGGTATGGAGTTCACTGTCTCTTCCCAGAATTTGAAAGGCAACTTCCAGTGGAATACCGATTTCAATATCTCTTTCAACCGGAATAAGTTGACGAAGCTCGGCTTGAATAAAGTCTATTATTATGCTGAAATGTATGAATCCAAGGAGAAAGCTGTCATCCTGAAAGAAGGTCTTCCATTGGGAACATTCTTTGGATATATATCAGAAGGCGTCGATCCGGAAACTGGAAATATCATCTATCGTGACCTGAATGGTAACGGCTTTATCGATCCGGAAGATCGCACTACCTTGGGAAATGCCCAGCCTAAGTTCATATATGGTATGACGAATACATTCTCGTATGCCGGCTTCGACCTGTCTGTTTTCTTGCAGGGAAGTCAGGGCAATAAAATTTTTAATGCGTCACGCATCGATATGGAAGGTATGACCGACTTTAGAAACCAGTCGGTTCGTGTATTGGATCGTTGGAAACGACCGGGTATGATTACCAATGTCCCCCGCGTTGGTAATACAGAGAACAATCACAACTCCTCCCGTTTTGTAGAAGACGGATCTTATTTGCGCTTGAAAACAGTCACTTTGTCCTATAATTTCCCTAAGAAATGGTTGAATAAAATACATCTGTCCAGATTGCAGGCTTACGTCACCGGACAGAATCTTTTCACGTTGACAAAATACAAGGGATACGATCCTGAAGTAAATGCTTTTGGCGGCGACTCCGTTGCCCAAGGAGTGGACTATGGTACTTATCCTCAATCGAGGGCGGTAATTTTTGGTTTGAATGTTGAATTTTAATAGGTGCGAAAATGAAAAACATAATAAAGTTAGCTTATGTCGTACTCTGCGTCTTAGTCGTTTCATGCAGTAATTTTCTGGATGAGAAACCGCAATCGGATTTTATGCAGGAGGGTACCGGAACGGAAGATCAGGAGTCTAAATACGGAAGTCTGGCAGATGCGCAAGCCGAGTTGCAAGGTGCGTATGAAAGCTTTAAGGCAGATATATTCCAGTCGGAAAATTACACCATTGGAGATGTACAATCCGATAATTGCTATATTGGTGGAGACGGCGTGGCCGAACAAGAATTTGATTTGTTGAAGCTGACTTCTACCAATTATAAGGTAGAATTGGTCTGGTCACAGTATTATTCAATGGCTGGCACTGCAACCAGTGTGATTGAAAATACGAAAATGATGGATCCTGCCTCTACCGTAGCAGAAGAGCGTAATCGGGTCATCGCAGAAGCAAAATTCTTGCGGGCATGGGCCTATTTCGATATCGTCCGTTTATGGGGAGACGCTCCGATGGTGTTGGATTTGATTCCGACCATTACAGCCGAGAATCTGGATAAATGGTATCCGGTGATGTATCCTGAACGTTCTGTCGCAGATAAAATCTACGACCAGATACTGGATGATCTGAACGAAGAAAATACCATTCGTTACCTGGTAAGCAAAAATAAAGGAGTTTTCCAGGCCACCAAAGGCGCCGCTTATGCTTTGCGTGCCAAGGTGTTGGCAACCAGAGGAGAGAAATCAACACGCGACTATGCCAAAGTGGTTGAAGCTTGCGACAAAGTGATAGCAGAGGGTTATACGCTGGTCGGCAACTTTGATGAGTTGTGGCAACCTGACAAGAAATTCTCTTCCGAAAGTATCTTTGAAGTCTATTACACCTCTGATGCTCCCAACTGGGCTTATTGGGTGTTGCTGAAAGAAGACGACGGTTCGGTGACCTGGAGACGTTATTGTACGCCTACTCATGACTTGGTTGCTAAATTCGACAAGGAGAAAGATACCCGTTATGCATCCAGTATCCTTTGGAAATCGGTTCCTTATGACACCTATTGGCCGGCGGACAGTTATCCGTTGTCTTATAAAATTCGCGAGAAGACTTCCAACATTATTCTGATGCGATTGGCGGATATACTCCTGTTGAAAGCCGAAGCACTGGTAGAGTTAGACCGCACTCCGGAAGCGATTCGAATCGTGAACGGCATTAGAGAACGTGCGGGCTTTGCTCCCTCTTCTCTGGATGAGAATATGGGACAGGCTAGGGGCCGCTTGGCGGTAGAGAATGAACGTCAATTGGAGTTGTATATGGAAGGTCAGCGTTGGTTTGACCTGGTACGTAATAACCGTTTGCTGGAAGTGATGCAGAAACATAAAGACAAAGATGGCAGATTGCTGTTTGCAGGTTTGCAGGCTTTCCGGCAGTTGTGGCCGATTCCTCAAGGAGAGAAAGATAAAAACACCAATCTGACTCAAAATGAAGGTTATTAATGAAAAGAGGAACGTAAAATTTTAAAAGAAAAAATGATGAAACACAATAATCTGTTTTTATGGTTGCTGGGGCTAACCGTTTGCTGGCTGGCTTCATGTAGCGAAGAAGATGGTCGGGTGAAGTATCCATATTCATGTCCTGAACTATCAGGACTACAATTCTCGACTACCGATCAGACTCCTGCTGCCGATTCTCTTTATTTCTCTGTAAAAATCCACGATCCGGAGACTCCTTTGTCTACGCTGGAAGTGAAATTGATGGTGGGTGAAACCTTGGTAAGTTCGCAGTCGATTCGTACGAAAGGCACTGATGTGTCGATTGTTGAGAAAGGAATTTATATCCCGTTTGAGGCTGACCTGGAAGAGAATCAGGAGGCTAAAGTAGTATTGACTGCCATCAATGTGGAAGGTAGTGAAGTCACTCAAACGTTTGATTTCCATATCGTCCGTCCACAGATTCCGGAAGTGCTCTATCTTCACTATAACGGTGAGGTGGTAGAAATGACCCGGAGCGCAGAGAATCCTTATCTGTATCTAACGGAAGTTTCCGGCTCGGAAGAGGGCTATCCGATGGAGCTAACCGGAAAAATCTCCACTACGGAATCATTGGACGATGCGCAATTGATTTGGGGAGCTGCTGAAAAGAGTAATACAGCTGTCCTTATTGAAGCGTCGGGACCCAGCTTTGCCTTTGATTACCGGGATTGGTTTGTTGAACAGATCACTTTCGACGTGATGACTTTTAAACTGGGTGTCGTCGGTTTCCAGAAGAACCTGAAAATTAAAGAAACCGAGTTGATAGCCAGTGAAGGATTGTTCCGTGCCCAGATTAGTTTTACTCAAGGTGAAGAATTTGAAATGAGTGGATTTGAAGATGTGGAACATGCTTACAACCGCGACTTCTTTAGCTATAATCCGGACAATGGTAAGTTTACCTTCCTGCGCAAATCGGGAACTTGGGAAATATACTATTCTTCTAAATTCAATTATATTTGGGTTGCACGGATGAGTGATACCGCACCTACTTGTTTCTGGTTGGTAGGACACGGATTCACTTGTGCTCCTGTCTGGAACGAGGCTTACAATAGCGGAGGCTGGAATTTGGAAGATATATCACAGTTGGGATATATTGTGCCGATTGGTGAACAAAAATATCAAACTACTGTGTATTTGAGTAACACTCATGAATGGGAGTCTTTCGAAATCGAAATTTACAGCGATTTGCAATGGAATAAAGATAAAGGTATGGAGTTGCAAGCAGGTTCGTTGTCCGGTGATACGGATGGAATTGAAATATCGGCTTCCAATGGAATAACGAGTGGCGACGGCTTCGTACCTGGCTATTACCGTCTGACTTTCGATACTTCGCAGGGAGTAGGCAAAGAAACATTGCACATCGAACGATTGAGTGATTAATGTCTGAAAGAGTGATATATAGAAAAATAGGAAAGCCTATGAGAAATATACTATATATGATAGGGGGAAGTCTGTGTCTCCTGCTGTTCATGACTGGCTGTAAATCGGCTGACGGGGCGAAAGCCCCCGTGTCATTGACTTGGGAGATGGGAGCTGCCGAAGTGCAGCCCGGTTACTATGAGAACTCATTTATCCTGAAGAATATATCAGATGTTCCTTTGGGAAAGGACTGGATCATCTATTATTCGCAGTTGCCTCGTGAGATTCTTCAAGACGAATCTGCATCGGTCAAGGTAGAGGTCGTAAATGCGAACTTCTTCCGGATGTATCCGGCGGAAAACTTCCAGCCATTGGCACCGGGAGATTCGCTGATTGTGACGTTCTGTTGTACCAACGGACTGAAAAAACTGTCATATGCTCCCGAAGGTACTTACTGGGTGAGTCAGGCAGGCGGCAAGCAAGGTACTCCCTTGCCTGTCGAACTGACCATACAGCCGCTACAAGGAATGGAGACGGAAGACTGGTATCCCGCACCTGATAAGATATATGCTTCAAACTTGGCGTTAGAAACTACTGCCAAGTTGCAACAAACTGATATTTTCCCGTCAGTAAAGGAAGCGTTTCCGGCTATCGGTAAAGAAAACGTTATCATAGAAAATAAGGTGAGACTGACTTTTCATCCCGATTTTGCCAACGAAGCAGGATTGTTGAAAGAAAAATTGGAAACACTTTATGGGTTGGAAGTCATTTCCGAAGCACCGGTAACGGTTCATCTGGATTATTTGCCGCAACAGGAGACGGCTGCGAATGACGAATACTACCGGATGGACACAGGAAATAGTCTGATAAATATTTCAGCTCCTACGTCACACGGCATTTTCAATGGCACGCAAACCTTGCTCTCTCTCTTGAAAGGACAAGAGAAACCGTTCCGTTTGGAAGCTGTATCTATCCGTGACTATCCCGACTTGCCGTATCGCGGACAAATGCTGGATATTGCCAGAAACTTCACGACGGCAGACCAATTAAAGAAGCTGATAGACGCCATCTCTTCTTATAAACTGAACGTGCTGCATTTCCACTTTTCGGATGATGAAGGTTGGCGTCTTCAGATTCCCGGTTTGGAAGAACTAACCTCGGTCGGTGCACGTCGGGGACACACCACGGATGAACTGGAATGTTTGTATCCGGGCTACGATGGCAACTATGATCCGTCTGCGCCTACCTCCGGTAACGGATATTATACTCGTGAAGAGTTTATAGATTTATTGCGTTATGCAGCTCAAAGACATGTGCGTGTAATCCCGGAAATAGAGTCTCCGGGGCATGCACGGGCGGCAATAGTGTCCATGAAAGCACGTTATCATAAATATATAAACACCGATCCTGAAAAGGCTGTCGAATATTTGTTGAGTGACGCGCAAGATACTTCCCGCTATGTTTCCGCACAGTCTTATACGGATAACGTGATGAATGTGGCATTACCCTCCACGTATCGGTTTATGGAAAAAGTGATTCGTGAGCTGATGGCTATGTATGAAGAAGCGGAGGTACCTTTGACTACCATTCACTTGGGAGGCGATGAAGTGCCTGATGGAGCTTGGATGGGTTCACCTGTCTGCCGGGCGTTTATGGATGAACATGGAATGACGAGTGCGCATGAACTGTCCGAATACTACATCACGAAGATGGCAGACTATCTGCAACAATATCATGTGCAGTTCAGTGGCTGGCAGGAAGCTGCGTTGGGACATTCGGAGGCTACCGACCGCCATTTGAACAGGCTTGCGGCAGGAGTATATTGCTGGAATACAGTTCCCGAATGGGAAGCGGACGAAATACCTTATCAGGTAGCCAACAAAGGCTATCCGGTGATCCTCTGCAACGTGAACAACTTCTATCTGGATTTGGCCTATGATGCTCACCCCGATGAAAGAGGGCTCTCGTGGGCCGGATATGTGGATGAATCTAAAGGCTTTTCCATGCTTCCATATCACATCTATCGCTCTTCGCGTACTGATATGGCTGGCAATCCGGTCGATTTAGGTATTGCGGAAAGAGGAAAAACAGTTTTGACCGCATCCGGCAAGGAGCGTATCCAAGGAGTACAAGCGCAATTGTTTGCAGAAACGATCCGTGATTTCAAGTGGGTGGAATATTATACCTTTCCTAAAATCCTCGGACTGGTAGAACGCGGGTGGAATGCTTTTCCCGCTTGGAGTATGCTGGCAGGAGAGAAAGAACAGCAGGCTTTCAATAAAGCGCTGGCTTTGTTCTATTCGAAAGCGAGTGAGAAGGAAATGCCCCATTGGGCGTCCCGAAACATTAACTTCCGTTTGCCTCATCCCGGACTTTGCCTCAAAGAAGGCAAGCTCTATGCCAACACTCCCATCCGGGGAGGGGAGATACGCTATACGACCGATGGAGCGGAACCAACTCTTGATTCAGCGCTTTGGGAAGCTCCCATAGCCTGTGATGCTTCGGTTGTGAAAGCTAAACTGTTTTATTTAAACAAAGAAAGTGTGACAAGCACTCTCAAAGTAAATTAATCCACAAAAAGTAGATAAGTTATGAACTATGATAAGATAAAAAGAAGCGGTATATTATTCCTGTTGGGAATAGGTGCGATCACATCGTTGTCGTGCAATGACAATGATAATGGAGGGTATCCGGAACGGGTACCGACCCGCCTGTCGGTAATGCCTTTGCCGGAAAGAGTTGATTATAAAGAATCGGTGGTCACTCTTCCGCAGAATGTGACTGTTAGCCAGAATATTCCGACTTCTACGTCACAACTGTTGAAATCCACGCTGGAAGAGAAACTGTCTCTTTCCGCGAGTGACGCTTCCAACGATCATGCCTTTATCCGGGTGAAACAAGAATCTGATCTGGCCAAAGAAGCCTATCGTCTGACCGTAACCAAAGAGGGGGCCTGCATCTATTATTCGACGGAAACCGGACTTCTTTGGGGAATCCAGACGTTGAGGCAAGCACTCGAACAAGCTAATTTCTTCACTTCGGGAAACTCGAAATATCTTCCGATGGTAGATATAAAGGATGCTCCCAAATACGACTGGCGCGGATTCCATATCGATGTGGTACGGCACATGTTTACGGTTGATTATCTGAAAAAGGTGATAGACTGTCTGTCTTTCTACAAGATAAACAAGCTCCACTTGCATTTGACCGACGATCAGGGCTGGCGCATCGAAGTGAAAAAATATCCTTTACTGACGCAGGAGGGAAGCTGGCGTGACTTCGACGAGTATGACAAGAGATGCGTAGAGCTTTCCCAACAAGATTATAACTACGAGATAGATCCTCGTTTTGTGAGAAATGGTTCGCAATATGGTGGTCATTATACACAAGAAGAGATGAAAGGCTTGGTGAGTTACGCATTGGAAAGAGGTATTGATATTGTTCCCGAAATAGATATGCCAGGGCATTTCTCGGCGGCTATCAAAGTGTATCCCGAACTGTCGTGTACGGGAGAAGCTGGTTGGGGAGAAGAATTTTCTTATCCTATTTGCCCTTCCCGGCCGGAAAACTATCAGTTTGTGCAATCTATCATTGATGAAATGGTCGAAATCTTTCCTTCGGAATATTTCCATATAGGAGCTGACGAGGTGGAAAAGGATAACTGGGAGCAGTGTGAAGTCTGTCAGCAGTTGATGCAACAGGAAGGTTATCAGAAAGTGGATGAATTGCAAAACCGCTTTGTGAAGATAATGACGAACTATGTGAAGGGTAAAGGTAAGAAAGTGATGGGATGGGACGATGCTTTTCTTGAGAAAGATCCACAAGACCTGATCTATACCTATTGGCGTGACTGGCTGCCCGACCAGCCGGGAAAGATTACCCAGAAAGGTTATCCGATTGTATTTATGGAGTGGTCTCGTTTCTATTTGAGCGCAACGCCTTCGGACGAAGGATTAAGCTCTTTGTATAACTTCGAGTTCGAACCCCAGTTTCCTAGTATTGTGAAGCAGAATGTATTAGGCTTCCAAGCCTGTGTCTGGACGGAAATGATTCCCAATGAGCGGAAGTTCGGTCAGCATGTTTTCCCTTCTCTTCAGGCCTTTTCAGAATTGGCGTGGGGAAGTGACCGCAACTGGATTGATTTCACCAATCGCCTGAAATGGCATATTAAATGGTTGAATGAGAATGGATTTTACTTCACCAAACCGGGATTTATTTAATCCCGGTGTCATCAGAACGATATGAAATCAGAACGTTTACTTTCATTAGACGTGCTTCGGGGAATCACCATTGTCGGAATGATTTTGGTGAACAACCCCGGGACGTGGGAGTCTGTTTATGCGCCCTTGCGGCATGCCGAATGGAACGGACTGACACCGACAGACCTGGTCTTCCCATTCTTTATGTTTATCATGGGTGTTTCTATGAGCTTTGCTTTATCCAGGTTCGATCATCACTTCAGCCGTAGTTTTATCACCAAACTGGTGCGGCGCACAGTGATTTTATTCTTGTTGGGACTTTTCCTTTCCTGGTTTTCGTTGGTGTGTGCGGGGGTGGAACAGCCTTTCTCACAGATACGTATTCTAGGTGTGTTGCAACGGCTGGCGTTAGCTTACTTCTTTGGTTCCTTGTTGATTATGAGTGTCCGGCGTCCGGCAAATCTGGCATGGATCTCCGCGATTATTCTGATAGGCTATATTGTCTTGTTGGCTTTGGGGAACGGCTTTGAACTATCCGAGCAGAATATTATTGCCGTTACAGACCGAACATTGTTCGGAGAAACTCATCTGTATCGGGAGTGGTTGCCGGACGGCGGACGTATCTTTTTCGATCCGGAAGGGCTGTTAAGTACCTTGCCGTGTATTGCGCAAGTGATAATAGGTTATTTCTGCGGAAATATCTTGCGGGAGAAGACAGAAATTCATCACCGGTTGTTACAGATATCCATACTTGGTATTGTTCTTTTATTTGCCGGATGGTTGCTTAGTTACGGTTGCCCGTTGAATAAAAAAGTATGGAGTCCGACTTTTGTCTTGGTAACCTGTGGTTTTGCTTCTTTATTTCTTGTGCTTCTCACCTGGCTTATTGATATTCGTAAAAAACAGAAATGGGCGTATCCTTTCCATGTTTTTGGCACGAATCCGTTGTTCATCTATGTGGTGGCCGGCGTGTTGGCTACTCTACTCGAGGTTATCACAGTTAGTGGAATTAGTCTGCAAGGGAAGGTTTATACCTCCATCCTGCTTATTCTTCCCGACGCTTATTTGGCCTCTCTGATTTACGGTCTTCTGTTTATCGGATTCAATTATTTGATTGTGTGGGGCTTGTATAAGGGGGGAAAAACGAAACGTGTCAATATGCGGTCGGCTTGAAAATGACTGATTGCTTTGGTTCTCAAAGCGTTATGATGGAGTAGGGGAGAGTGACCTACAAAAACGAGACGTTTACATCGGTTTACATTGGGCTTACATTTGAGCCCCGTTTGAACGCCGTTCAAATGAAATGCTTTACATTGAAGGTGGGATAGGGGAGATTTCGGTAGTGTTGTCGCCAGTTGCTCTCCATGCGCCTTTTCTGATCAACTCTCATGTACAAAGATAATCAAACGGCCCGGTTTATGCAAGTGGAGTAGGGAAGTGTATGGTACTCTTTCCTATTTATTTTATTAAAATTATTCCATATAGGTGATATTTGGTATATTTGCAGCAAAATAAATGCAATATACTATGACTAAAGTTATCCATGTACACCTGATTTATGAGAAAAAGAACCTCTATTTCGGCAGTATTTCCGCCATATTTGACACTTTGACGGAGAGTGAGGTCGGTATCACCAAAAGCAGCCTGTTACATGCCGGTTTGACCGATGGAACCGTGAAATACACGAAACGTGCGATGATTATCCAGTCGCACTTGATAAAGACTACCAGAAAGGTCTAAAACGGCCTTAGAACGTCTATAAAGCCGCTTTTTGCGGCTTTTTTTATGTCTTTTGGGTGGTAGCCTTTTCAAATAGTATATCTGAAAGAAGCTGCTACTTATTTGAACGGTTTGAACGGGCGGAAAAATGGAGAGGTTATTCGTTTGCTTATTCATTTGCTTATTCATTTAGGCTATTGCAAAAACGAAACGTTTTGATTGCTTATTCGTTTGGTTATTCATTTTGGGCTTATTTTTTTGCGATTTGCCTATCTATACAATATAAATAGGGCTTATTTTTGTTTGTTTTTAAACTATTTGAGGGAGTAAACAATACATTGATAATATTTATTTACTCCCCTGTATTTTAAAATATTGTGCTATAAATCAATATTTTAATTCTTTTTGCCCCCTTTACCCCATAAAACGCATTTTATCCGACATCTGCAAGTGTTGAACTCTCCGCACCTGAAACACGCCCCGCACTTTCCTGTTTGAGTTGCACGATAGTATGTTTTAGGATACCTATTTCTTCTGCTTGCTCTCTAATAATTGTATCTTTTTGAGATATTAGGTCTAAAAGTTTATCCTCTATTGCTGATGCATGAGGATTAGGATGTTCTTTATTATCCGATAGAACTTCTCCCCTACTCTCTGAATTTACAAATAAATCAAATTGATTTATATTGTAAGTCTCAATGAATTTATCAAGAAATTGATCTGTAATATTTCTCGCGCCGCTCATTAATGAGTTAATGTATTGAGGAAGAACATCTAATTGGCGTGCTATATCAGCTTTAGACATTCCTCCTGATTGTAGTTTATCTACTTCCTTTTTAAACCATTTACTTTTTAAAATCGAAATTTTTTCCATTATAGCGCAAAAAGATTTATAAATGTTTTGATAATAAATCAAATTGATTTATATTTGCAGCGTGTTCAAAATGTGAACGCCGCCTCAAATCTACAAAAAAGGCTTGAGGTGACAATGAGAAATATAAAAAGAAGAAAAATAGAAGGTTATGAAACGGTATTATTTTGAATTGACAGATCGGAGTTATAATGACCTGGGGGCTTTTATTCCGGATGGGTACAGCAAGGAAGTGGCTGTCAGGCAAGCAAAGAGGTGGATGGCAGAAAACAGTATAGTATTAGCCACCCTTATCGTGAATAGCCTAAGAACATCTAACGTGTTGGATGTAATTAATATTGATATACTTAAAACGAAGATATAATGGAAGCAAAATTTAAAAAGGGACAAAGTGTGAGAATCACCAAGAGGAACGGTGAAGTCATTGATGGTGTAATCCGCGATTGGGACTATAACATTTGTACTTTCGGTCGTGAATATAATGTCGATTATATGAAAGATGGCCAGGTTTGGACTGTGATATGTGTTCCGGAGGATGCCATACAAGAACTCCGATAGATTTCCGGGGCAGTTAGTTCAGTTGGTAGAACACGCCAAACTCCCGCAAGGGAGAGGCCATGGTCCGCGGTTCGAGTCCGCGACTGCCCGCTACAATAATTTAACTTATCAGCGAATTATGAAAGAACGAATAGTCGTAGAATACAGCGAGGTGGGTAAGATAGCCGGTTTGCTGGGTTGTTCCCGGGAAATGGTTTCCCATTCCCTTGCATTCCGCAAGAACAGCAAGTTGGCCCGTTCCATCCGCAAGCTCGCTATCGAGCGTGGTGGTATCAAGGTAGGTGGTAACTCTCAAAAGAAAGATGACGATGAAAAGAGGCCTGATGACACTGTTCGGTGACCAGCTGTGCTGGTTCATCCGTCTGAACCGGAAACAGCGCCTTTGTGTGCTTTATTTCTGTCTGAGTTTCGGGATTCTGCTTTCCGTGGTCTTTGACCACCCGCTGCCGGAGTTTCTCGTAGTGTTGAACTTCGGGGTTTCAGCGCGGCTGATAAAGAGGCATGTCCCGTTGAGTGCTTTAGAGGAGTGATAATCAAGTTGGAAGATGGAATATTTTGATAATATATTGTGTGTAACTTACAAGGAATTGTTGGGTATAATGCCCAAAGGTACCTTGAACACCCAATTGTCCCGTGATAAACTTGAGGTTGTTTCCCGTGGCGGTGGTGAAGGCGGTCATGCTTTGTATTCCTATTCCTCCCTTCCCGAGAAATACAAGAAACGTTGGGTTGAGCGTCATGGCGAGCCCGAGAAACAGATGCGAGAGGAAATGATCCGTAACATAGTGAAGAAAGACGAGAAGGCCGAGAACTTTTTCGAGGATTACCGTTACGACAAGAACGGTGAGCTGGTCGCCCTTCCCGAGGATGTGAAGAAGGAATACACCTGGAACGCTTCGGTGCTTAACGCGCTGATGGAAGAGTTCAAACGCTTGAGTTCATCCAATAACAAGCTGACCGGTTTCCGCCGCAACCTTTGGGAGCTTCTGCTTGTCACGAGTGAGGAATGGCGTCCGGTGTACGGGCATAGTCTTCCGGGCAGTGTGGGCCGTTTGAAAGCCCTGATAAACAAGTTCCGTCCCGACAACTACGGTGTGCTTGTGAGCGGTAAATACGGCAACAGCAA
>NZ_JAJKHN010000121.1:0-14734 GCF_020982715.1 Bacteroides sp. 1_1_30 | reverse complement strand
ATCAAGAGAAAAGCTCACGTAAAGCAAAGCTTTTCTCTTGATTTTTTAGAAAGAGGAACATTTACTGAATATCCCTATCTTCTCCTTTATATAAAGAAGTTATTCTTATAAAAGATTTATTTCTTTTCTTCCTTATCTCCCAGATAATTCCAAACTACCGCACTCAACGCAGCTCCTACAAATGGAGCAATGATGAACAGCCACAACTGCGACAATGCTTCTCCTCCCTGGAATAATGCCGGAGCAATACTACGTGCCGGGTTTACAGAAGTCCCTGTGATAGGAATACATACAATATGTACCAATACAAGAGTCAAACCGATGGCAAGTCCTGCCAGATTGCCTGCTCCCTTCTTCGAGTCGGTAGAGCCGAGCACCACTAATACAAAAATGAAAGTAAATACTGCTTCCGCAATGAATGCCTGCAACATTTCTCCATCGCCAAAACCATTGGAACCTGTAGCCGTAGGTCCGTCATGAGCACCGGTGGAAACTAAAGCAAAAAGAATAGCCGAGCCGATAATAGCTCCGATTACCTGGAAAATCATATACATACCTGCATCTTTTCCGTTCATACGCCCAGTTAAGAACACTCCTAATGTAATAGCAGGATTAATGTGACATCCTGAAATACCTCCGATAGCATACGCCATCGCTACTACTGAAAGACCAAATGCTAAAGCTACGCCGACTGTTCCCACGCCAGCACCTACCGTACCGGTTACACTACCGGCAAAAACGGCACTTCCGCATCCCATAAGAACGAGCACCATCGTTCCAATCATTTCTGCAATGTACTTTTTCATAACTATAAATAATGGTTAATGCATCAAATATAGAGAATTAACCCAAGAAAACAAAGCCTACGTGCCTAAATTATTATTGCTTTCGCAACATTTTTGAATAAAAGGCAAGCAAATAAAATGAAAAAAGGACTTTTGCACGCCATATTAGCCTCTACCTTATGGGCCATCGTAAACTCTCTTATCAAGCAAGGATTGAGCAATGACGTCACTCCGATGAATTTCTCCGAAACCCGCTTTGCCACTGTTGGAGTTATTCTTTTCGCTTATACCCGGTACAAGGGTATATGACAGGAATCATCTCAACCTCTATTATTATAGCAAACACTGTATGGACTGCAAAGTAAGCATTTCTTTGGGGACTGCAGCTTTTATTTCCTCTTTCAGAACACATAGCAGGCTGTGACGAATAAAATCTCTATTTGTCGCCAACACCACTTGCCGCGTCGGTCGGGGGATAGCAAACGGACGTACTAATTGTCGCTGTTCTTCCGTCAATTGAGCCACTGCCAGTTCGGGAATAAAAGTGATTCCTTTTCCGCTTTCTACCATTCTCATAAAGGTTTCCATGCTTCCCAGGCGATAAGCCATCTGACTAACCTTCACCGCTTCCATCTGACAGAAACGGACAAGTTGGTCACGAAAACAATGTCCTTCGTCCAAAAGCCAAAGATGTTCGCCGGTTATATCGGAAGTGCGGATAACGTCATGTTTGAACGAGGGTTCTTTCCGTGATACATAAGCATAAAATTGCTCATAGAAGAGAGTTTCTCCCGTCAAGAATGTGTCTTCTAATTTACTGGCAATAATCCCTGCATCCAAATCGCCGGCATGCAGAGCCTGCTGAATATCCTGGGTTTTCATTTCCGTGACACGAATATCCAGTTCGGGATATTTCTCCATCAGTTGAGGGAAAAAGCGGGGTAGCAAATAAGGAGCGATAGTGGGTAATACTCCCAAACGGAATACACCTGATAATGATTGCTTATCTTCACTGATGATTTCTTTTACTTGAGCTGCCTGCGCCAGAATCACACGAGCCTGGTCTATCACTTTCTGCCCGATGGGTGTCGGGCAGACGGGTTGCACTGTCCTATCGAATAACTTTACTCCCAATTCATCTTCCAGCTTCTGAATCATGGCACTCAAAGTAGGTTGCGTCACACGGCAATATTCGGCTGCCCGTGCGAAATGCCTGAACTGGTCTACGGCTAGTATATATTCTAATTGTTGTATCGTCATCTATCAAATCATATTAAGTTATAGATTTCATCTATGCAAAGATAGAAATTTTCAGTTTGACAACAAGCATTTTCCGCCTTATCTTTGCAGTACAGAAAAAAAAGAAAACAAGTATAAATCATTAAAAATAAAAAGAATATGAAAACTTTAGAATTTATCAAACTGAATGAATCGGGAGCAAACAACGTAGTAGCATCTTTGCAACAACTATTAGCAGACTTCCAAGTGTATTACACCAATCTCCGCGGTTTCCACTGGAATATCAAAGGACATGATTTCTTTGTTCTCCACAGCCAATTCGAAAAGATGTATGATGACACAGCCGAAAAGGTAGACGAAATTGCAGAACGTATCTTGATGTTGGGCGGTACTCCTGCCAATAAATTCAGCGATTATTTGAAAGTAGCAAATATCAGTGAAGTAGATAAGGTGAGCAACGGCGAACAGGCACTGAACAATATCCTTCAGAGTATCAGTTATCTGATTGGTGAAGAACGTAAAATCTTGTCTATCGCTTCTCAAGCCGGAGATGAAGTAACCGTTTCGATGATGAGCGATTATCTGAAAGAACAGGAAAAACTAGTTTGGATGTTGACGGCTTATAATAGCAAATAATTAAGATAAAAGGTTTAGGTTTTTAAGTGAGAAAGAGAGGATATTTCCGTAAAAGGAATATTCTCTCTTTATTATTTCCAGTGTACTAGTACTATCTAAATACGTTCATTCGCTGATATTATTAAAAAAATTAGTTTTGTTCTTTATTTATCAAGATTTATAAAAGTAAGCAACAACTTTCAAAAGATGAAACTTATTCTACTGAAATAAAATGTCTTACCCTGAATTTTGTTGACTCTAATAAGTCTCAACTAAAACTAGGGTAAGACAATTAGAGGCCCCTGAAACGTTGATGAATAAAGGATTTCAATCAAGGTGTGAGAGTGTGAGTGTAAAACGTCGTCAACATTTGTTTGGCTAAAATACGACACTTCGCACGATTAACCTTGCCGTTTTCTGTTTGCGGAATACAATCTGTCGTCCATATGTACTTGGGACGATAATAAGGTTCCAATATTTCCTGTAGTTTGTTTCCGATTTCTTTAGTGTCCGGCTGACCTTCCAATAATTCTGGCTGACCTTCCAATAGTAAGGTTACAGCCTGCCCTAAACGCTGGTCCGGAACTGAAGTAATAACAAATGGCACAGGAATAAAAGAACGAAGCAATTTCTCCATTTCCTCCGCCTGAATCTTAATTCCTCCACTATTTATCACATTGTCTTTCCGACCCAAAATCATAAAACTTCCATCGGGATAGATGCGTGCAATGTCATTGGTTTGCAATATTTCATCACATACCAAAGGGGCATCAATAATTAACGTATTCTCTACAGATAAAGACAGTTTTACTGAAGAAAACGGATAATAATGTTCCGAAGCCAATGTTCCGTTCAGCCGACGAAGAGCAATATGAGATAAAGTTTCAGTCATGCCATAGGTAGAATAGACGGCAGTCGGAAGATGTTTGATCTCCGCCTCTAAAGCCTCATCAATAGCTCCACCACCTATAATCAAAATATCCGTCTGTTTCAATCGTTCTTTCTCTTCGGGAACTTGCAACGTATTATAAACTTGCAGGGGAACCATTGCCACAAATCTCAAAGGCTCTTTTATATCCGCTAAAGGATGACCGGAAGCAGGACGTACAATCAAATTCAAGCCTGCAACCAACGAACGCACGACCACCATCATTGCACCAATATAACGAAGATTCATACAAAGTAATGCCGTCTCTCCTTTCTTCAAATCCAGAAACTCACAAGTCAGACGCGCACTTTGCATCATCTGGTCTTTACGTACAATCAACTCTTTAGGTGTACCCGTAGAGCCTGATGTATGAACAATGATGACAGGAGAATCGTTAAACCATTCGTTCAGGAAAAGATATAAATCCCAACTAGCAGGAGAATGAGCCTCCGCTCCTCCTGCTATTAATCGGCTTATATCCTCAAAAGTATATTCTTTTCCTTCCAGTAACAAGCGTTGTTGTTTTCGATCGAATATCATCGGAATATCCTTTAAATACTATCATTTACAAAACCATAAACAATCTTTTCTTATTTCAAGAGGCACTTCCACGTTGTCTGTAAAGAGCGCCCCTGTTCCCAGTCCCTGTGGCAACGGATTGCTGAATGTTGCACACCACTGGGCAATGGCGTTTAGCCCAATGTTTGATTCCAGAGCGGAAGTTATCCACCAGCCGATCTGTTGTTTTTCAGCTTCGGTAATCCATTCGTCTCCTCCGCATATTCCTCCATGAAGAGAAGGTTTAATAACGATATATTGCGGACGAATTGTTGAAAGCAGCTCCTGTTTCCTTTCCAGCGTATTGCATCCTATCAGTTCTTCATCCAAAGCAATCGCTAATGGAGATTCGGCAGCAAGCCGAGCCATTTCCTCCCATTGTCCGGCACAGATTGGCTGTTCGATAGAATGTAAATCAAACTCGGACAGACGTTTCAGTTTTTCCATTGCGTCCACGGGTGAGAAAGCACCATTTGCATCTACACGCAACTCTATTTCTTTAGAAGAGAAATGCGTACGAATATGGCGCAACAATGTCAGTTCTTCTTCGAAATTGATGGCACCTATCTTTAACTTGATACAACGAAATCCGGCTTCCATCTTTTTCTCAATCTGGGATAACATGTTCTGAAAATCTCCCATCCAAATAAGGCCGTTAATCGGAATACCAACTTCTCCACGTGAGAAAGCCGTATCACATAAAGCCCAGTTTCCTGCAAAGAAATGCCGGATGGCCGTTTCCAGACCAAATAAAATTGAAGGATAGTCACACAAGCCATCCATATCCAATCTGCCTTGTTCCCTCTCTACTTTCCGGCAGACTTTCACTAATATATCTTCGTAATCAGGAAGATCGTCACAACTTAAAGCGGGCAAAGGTGCACACTCCCCTATTCCCACTCTGCCAGGGAAGTCAGGAGAGGTAAAATGAAGATACCAAACTTTACGCGTAGTATATGTTCCTCTGGAAGTCCCGGCAGGTTGCTTGAAATGGAGCAATCGGGGAATAATTTCTATTTTACAATTCATCGTGAATAATTTTTCAATTCACCACAGAATAACACAGAGCCTCACGAAGTTTTAATAAGTTATATCTCTTGCAGTTCTCCTACCATTCTCTCCTCCACAGTCTTGCTTTGCAGAAAATCGGGCTTAAACGCAGGAAAAGCAAACTCTGTGGTACTCTGTGGCAAAGCCGATTTTAAGGGAATTTCGGATATTGTTTGAAGTTCGGTTTACGTTTCTCCAGAAACGCATTCTTTCCTTCCTGTGCTTCATCAGTCAGGTAATAGAGCAACGTTGCGTCACCTGCCAATTCCTGAATACCTGCTTGACCATCCAGTTCGGCATTCAATCCTGCTTTAATCATGCGCAAAGCCAACGGACTAAGCAGCATCATTTCTTCTGCCCACTGCACATATTCATCTTCCAACTGCTCCAAGGGAACTACTTTATTCACTAATCCCATATCCAATGCTTCTTGTGCATTATACTTCCGGCAGAGGAACCAGATTTCGCGTGCTTTCTTCTGACCGACCACACGTGCCAGATAAGACGCACCGAATCCAGCATCAAAGCTACCTACACGAGGACCCGTCTGACCGAAAATAGCATTTTCCGACGCAATGGACAAATCACATACCACATGAAGCACATGTCCGCCACCAATAGCAAAACCGTTCACGGCAGCAATCACCGGTTTCGGGATGCTGCGAATCTGCTTTTGCACATCCAATACGCTAAGACGAGGCACACCGTCTTTTCCGATATATCCGCCACGTCCTTTCACATTCTGGTCGCCGCCCGAACAAAATGCCTTATCACCGGCTCCGGTAATCACAATCACATCAATATCCGCTTCTTCACGGCAGATGCGCAATGCGTCACTCATTTCAGCAGTAGTTGTCGGAGTAAACGCATTCCGATAGCGTTCACGGTTGATCGTGATACGGGCAATTCCATTATAATAATCAAAAAGAATATCGTCGTATTCTCTAATGGTTGTCCACTCTCTTTGTGTTGACATAATCTATTTTTGTTTTAATTGATGATAATAATTCTTCAACATGCGCGCGTCCTTGTTTTTGTTGGTAAACACCTCCAAGAGCACAGGCTGTTCCATAGCTTCCGGTTGAGTGAAAGTTTTCATCGCTTCAGCCAGTTCTTCGTCATTTTGTGCTTGCAGATAGAGGAATCCACGTTCCTCCGCCCAACCTTTGGCCGACGTTTTATGGACTGCCGCAATAAATTTATGTGAGGTACCCGACATATCCAATCCCGGCAAGGTATGGAAAATCTCTCCTCCTCCATTATTTAACAGAAGAACACGCAGATTGGAGCGAACATTGACATTCCACAATGCATTCATATCATAGAAAAAGCTCAAATCTCCGATAGCTATAAAGTTCAGTTTGTCGGAAGCTGCCGCATAACCGACAGCCGTAGACAGTGAGCCTTCAATGCCGTTTGTCCCCCGGTTGCAACAAACTTCAATCGTAGAAGGAATGGAGTATAATTGCGCATAACGCACCACCGAACTGTTTGCCAGATGCAACGCACATGACTCCGGCAAGGCTTTCAATAACGTACCGACGGCAGACATTTCCGAATAAGCAAACTCCGGTTCGGGAATGATCTTGCAATAGTTTTCCCACACACGGGGATATTCAGGAGTCCGATTGTCCAGCAAACTGGCTATCTTCTCCAGAAACTCGAACGGGTCCATTTCGATCACCGTAGTTAATGAGCCGTACAAATCGACCACCTCACCATCCGGCGATACGTGCCAATGTTCTTTAGGCGGATGCTGACGGAGAAACTTCTTCAGCCGTTTGGAAACGACATGTCCTCCATAAGTAATCAACAACTCCGGAACCATCTGGCCGACCTTCTCTTCGGGCATGGCATAAAGCGCCGCATCAAAGTTCTTTACCGGAATACCGGGAACTGTCTGGTTGCCGATATGTTCAGTCAACCAGGCAAAATGTTTATATAATAACTTGATATATCTTTTTTCAAACAGGTAGATAAGATTCATCTGACCGATGATAATCATTCGCTTCTGGTATTTATTCATCCGATCGACCAAATCATTATAATCACGATCGTAGACGTTCAACCCCTGATAACGGGTAATGACACGCACTTCAGGAAGCGAATCAACCGTAAACTGGAACAACGGTTCAGAAATAGGGACATTAATATGTACCGGTCCTTTTCCATGATGGTTCGTTTCCAGCAAAGCTTCATTCACCAGACGATTGCAATACCATTCATCTTCTTCCGTATGAATCTCCGGAAGGTTTACTGACTTCTTAACCAATGTCTGAAATACGCCTGGTTGTGGTACTGTCTGTCCATCCATCTGCCCGATCCAGGCAGCGGGACGATCCGCAGAAATAATGACCAGAGGAACATTTTGATAAAATGCTTCTGCCACAGCCGGATGAAGGTTTAATAATGCAGTACCGGAAGTGCAACAGACAGCTGCGGGCTTACCACCATTCAACGCAAGACCGATGGCAAAATAGCCGGCACTCCGTTCATCCGTCACCGGATAGCAGGTAAAATTCGGATGGTTAGACAAAGTATGTACTATGGGCGTATTACGACTACCCGGACACAATACAACCTTAGTAATCCCATGCGCCTCGAGCAACGCAACCAACTGGAGTATGTTCTTCTTGTCTGTATACATGATGATAATTATTAGTAGTTTATGATTTTAAAGGAGGCACTGCAATCAGCCGTTTGATGGTTTGCAACTTCTTCTCCGTTTCCAGCCATTCGTCATTCAATTCCGAAGAGGCCAATAATCCACCGCCGGCATAAAGAGTAAGTTGTTTATCTTCGATATGCATACAGCGTAAGTTTACATAGATGTCTGTTCGTCCTTCCGGATCGAGCCATCCGATAAAGCCGGAGTAATAGCGGCGGTCGTAACCTTCATTCTGCAAAATAAACTGATAGGCTTCTTCCTTCGGCAAGCCGCATACGGCAGGTGTCGGATGCAAAACTTTCAGAAGGTCTCCCAAACCTTTATTATCTTTCAAAGAAAAACGGAAATCAGTTTTTAAATGTGACAAAGCACCGGCATAAGCAGGATATGGCCCGTTTTCCGTAGAATGAATATCCAGTGAAAGAAGCTGCCGACGGATATAAGAAGCAACATAATCTTGTTCTTTCCGGTTCTTTTCATCCCATACTTGCGGCAATCTGCCATCTTGCAAAGGCTGTGTTCCGGCTAGTGCAACCGTATGCCATTCGTCTTTCTCACCTGATAAAATGATTTCGGGAGTACTTCCCAGCCAGATGCCCGTCTGCGGAGTATAACATAAGTAAATATACGAATGAATATAACGTTTACAAGCCGCCCGAAAGATGGACAAAGGAGAAAAATCCGCAACTTTATCAACTGTAAGATGACGGGAAAGCACTAGTTTATCAAACGTCCTGTCACGTAACGCATTTATAAAGGTATGAAAGCATGCCGCATATTCTTCCGTAGAAGAAGTCAGAAATGATTCTTGTCCTTGCAGGCGCAAGGCTATCTCCCGATCTTCTTCCGTATCATCATCCACGGGTAAAGGCTGCCCCCACTGATCGGGTTGAATCAACACAACCGGACATGACTCACTCACCTGAAACGGAGCAATTACAAATCCTCTCTGTCCATTCAGTTCTTTCAAATCGTATATCAAACGGACCGCTCCTTCCGCCTGCGTCAACAGACGGGGAACTTTCTCTCCGGGAATACGGTAAACAGCAAACGGCTGCTTCCGCTGAATAAATGCATCAATAGTTGTCAAGTTACTTATTTCTTCGTCGGTCATCTCTTTTTCATCACACTGTTGACTACCCGTATGGAAGACACCAGTTTGTTTGTTGAAGTAAACACGTCTACATTCCATACGTGGGAGGAACGTCCTTTATGTACAACTGTTCCTACTGCACGCACGGTATCTCCTTCATGTGCAGAAGATATATGGTTTCCGCTGACCTGCATTCCTACTACAATCTCGTCCGGCTGGCAAAGAATCATCGAACCGAGTCCGGCAACTGTTTCCGCCAACGCAAGAGTAGCTCCACCATGCAAAATGCCAAAAGGCTGACGGGTACGATGGTCTACCGGCATCGTTGCTTCCACACGATCTTCGTCGGCGTATGTATATTGAATTCCCAAGTTTCCCATTAATGCGTGGCGTGCCTGCGCATTCAGTTGGTCAAGGGGAATTTCGGCTGCACGCACTTCGGCTATGATAGCTTTCTCCACTGCAACGGCCACTCCGTCTTCCTCATTCGAAGCAGTCACATAGTCGGCACAGGCTTTGACCGAGTCTTGTGAATGTCCCATAGCTACACCCAGCCCGGCCAACTGAATCATTGTTACATCACACACACCGTCGCCCACAGCAATCACTTCCTCACGCTTCACATCCAGCACCTCCAGCAAAGCACCCAAAGAATTGGCTTTGTCGATGGCGCAGGGAACTACTTCCAGAAAATATGGCTCCGAACGGAATACGTCCAACGCTCCGTTCAATCGTCTCTTCCAGTGATCTTCCAGACCAACCAGTGCTTCTTCGTCATCGCTCACCAGCATACACTTACAAGGAGCAAAATCAACGGCAGCAGAAAATTCTTCTTCTTTAATTATTTGCAGGTTATTCAACCGGGCTTCATTTTGGATATGTTCATTTTCAGGAGAATCCGTTATGATCGTATCATCATGATAAGTGAATAAGGCAAAACCGTTTTTACGGGCTTTCTTTTCCAGATACGGCAACATTTCGGGATTAATCCGACGTTCAAACAGAATTTCCCCGTTTTGTGCATTGATAATCTGACAGCCATTATAGGAAAGGATAAAACCTCCATAGTTTCCAAGTTCAAGCATCTTGGCCAGCGGCATCAGGCCATAAGTAGGTCTGCCGGATGCCAGCACAATACGTACTCCCATTTGCTGAACCTTCAACAGGGCAGCCAATGTACGCTTACTAATTTCTTTCGCATCATTGAGGAGTGTTCCGTCTACATCAAGAACCAATAATTTATACTTCATGATTACACGATTTTGATTTAGATTACAAAGGTAGGAAATTGAGTGAACGACAGAAAGCGTAAACAGATAAAAATTACTTTAATTTCACTCTTTCAAACGCATTTCCAGATAATCGCGGAGGATACGGGCATGATTATACACCGGTTCTTTGGAAGCGTAAAGCAATGTTATCACCGGATGCGGCTTGATAAGAGTCAGAAAATCAGCCATTGAGGAAGAAGCGTCAAGTTCTTTCTGATACTGTATGACGAAGTCTTCCCAGTGTCCGGGAATATCTTCGTGAAACCATCTACGCAATGTGGAAGACGGTGTGATGTCTTTTGCCCAATAATCGTACTTAAGCCATTCTTTCTTCATTCCACGTGGCCATAATTTATCTACCAGTACCCGGTAGCCATCTGTTTCTGAAAAATCGTCGTAAACCCGCTTTATCCTTACCTGTATCATTTCTATTAATAGTTAATTATAAATAGATAAACCGGAAAATGCGAAAATTGTTTAGCAGAATCCACTCAATTCTGTAACGAATCCTGTGCTTTTTTAAATTCGTAAGGAGTCATTCCCGTCTTTTTCTTAAAAAGATTGTATAAAATCGGGGTGCTATTAAATCCGGCCTCATCCGCAATGGCACGTATCGTATAATTAGGATGCTTTTTCATCAGTTCAATGGCATAATTAATGCGCAATTCATTGATATATCCATTAAAATTGGTTCCGGTACATTCTCTTATCATCCTCGCAAAACGTGCGTTATTCAGATGTACGATTTGTGCCAGATCTTCTCTCGACAATTCTGAAGAAAGATATAACTGTTTCCGAATAACGATATCATTCAGTTCCTGAAATATCTTCTTATTCTCTTCTTCTTCCCCACTTTCTTTATCTGTATCGTTAGCAAGTTCTTCCAATTCTTCGGGTGAAATACGTTCCGGTTCAATCTCCGACACAACAGCCAGTTGTTCGTATACTTCCGATAGCTGGTTCCCATCTTTTCTATTAGCAAATTTCTCGTTTATAAGCCTGGCAAGCATCCTGTTCTTATACTCGACTATATGATTGAAATGCCACAAACGCCAAACGACAAACAGAGTCAGTACAACAATACATGCAAGAAAACAGAGGGTAATATTCCTTATTTTTAATTGAAAAGCCTGTTCGGCAATATATTCTTCTTTTTCAGAGACGCCGTACATTGCATTCAATTCCAATGCAGCATTGTTTCTATCCCGGGTATTGATACTATCTGTTATAGTTAAAATCGTTTCACGTATCTCGGCAGCTTCTTTGTATTTATGCATACCCAAATATGCCTTCACTTCCTGTCGAAGGACAGTCAGATACTGTTCATTCAAAGTATCCTGCTGGGTTCTCATCAATTCCTTGAACCCCCTGCAATTATCAATAACCTTTTCATATTGTCCGGAAAGCACTAAATAAGGAACCGAGTACATTTTTCCGTCGGGAGTATGAGATTCTTTCTTTGATAAGTATTTCTGATAATATTGCTCCGCCTTCTCATATTTCTTCTCCATGCAATAGATGTAGGCTAATTTGGCATATAAATAACTATATTGACCGTCTATATAATCTTCAGAGATTTGAGGTACTGCCTTAAGCCGTTCAATTTGCTTTTCACGCTCAAAACCCACTTTCAATGCCTCTTCAATTCGAGAATCATTCATTAAAAAGCTCATTTCTGCTCCATAGTAATAAGAGAGCAACATCATTTCCCGCTTCTCCTTTGAGCCCCGCAAAAGCTCAATAGTCCGGTTAAAATAATCGTATGCTTTATCTTTAAAAGATAATCTCCAATTATTCTCTCCCATACAGAAAAATAACCTGGCTTTGGCTTCCCTGTTCCCTAACTCTTGCGCCTGCCTGATTCCATCTAATGCATAACGCATACTTTCATTATATTTGCTCATCATTGCCGAAAATTCAGCCAAATGTACTGTCATTTTCAGCATGTGTTTCGGATCTTTTTGATATAGGGAATCAAGCAAATAAGCTTTCCTTGCATACATAAATGCTAGTTTATTCATATACATATTACTATATGATAAACTACGCAATTCATTTACAACCCGCAAAGGAATCGTTTTCCTGTTCTCCGCTTCGTCCAGTAATTGCAGAGCACGCCTAGGTTCGGGAATATAAATATTCCTGATATATTTCTCCGTATACAGAGAATCATCAATTAAAGTTTTATCAGCCCTCGAAAATTGATTGTGTACAAATAAAAGCACCAAAATACATACAAAAAAACGCATAAGATCTTACCGTGTTTTAATCATTCAGCATCCAAAGATATGTATTTTCCACAAAAAGTGCAAGGTGCATCTTAATTTTGCAAAATTAAAATAAGAAACATTAGCTATCTTCTTATCCCAATCCTAGTTTCTGATAAATCTTCATCTCACAGAATCACAAGCCTAAAGCCTTTCCCAACCGGGCTTCAATACACGCGCTCAAATCGGTTGTAACAAACTTCCCATTATAAAAAAGAGTAAAGATAGTGGCTGGTGTAGGCGCATTTTGTGCTTGTTCCATGGTTTCTAATTCTATTATTTTTAATGGGAGATCCTTACTCTTGGCTGCATTGACCAAAGAACCGCGAACATGGAATTCAGTAAACGGACAGCGATGAGTATAATACACTACTATTCCATCCCGGTCAGGACACTCACCTGTCAATACACTGTCGTTGAATGAAGGATCGGGAGCAGCCGGATTTATTTTCAAAGCCAACAAACTGAATCCGTAAGGAAGTTTTTCTATAGTTTGGAAACCTTGTCGCAGCAGCCATTTTGTATCACTCATAAAATGAAATTTAGAAGTGCCCACTACGGTAACTAAACCATCTTTTCCCTGCAATTTCGCATCATCAATAGCAGACTGCAGCAAAGCCTTACCATGCCCGCATCCTTTATATTTACCCGACACCCAGAAACAATTTATCATCAGATAATTAGGAGCACTGACAGGAACCCACGCCTTTTCAGCAGGACCATATTCGATGAACACTTTCGCCCGTTCGTCAATACGTCTGAAAACATAACCATTATCAAACTCTTTTTTCAGCCATGCTTTTTTTAACTCATAACTATCTTTGCATTTCTTATCCGAAAAGGCACAGCATATATGTTCGTCCGCAATATTCTCCTTCGTCAAAGTGATGTAATTTGTTTCCATAATATTTTATTTAATAGGTTTAAAAATAACAGATCAATAAGCACTCATTATTATAAGTTATTAGAAAATCGCCAGGCTAATATTCTGCTGCTTTTAGTTCCCTGCTGCATTCTGATAATCTTATATTCCGATACATTCACAGACTTCAATTTAGCACATAGCTTTTCGAGATTCTTTTCTTTTGAAACCAAGCTGGTGAACCATCCACAGTTCTTCTGATATTTCTGACTCTCGGAGATCATATTCAGTATAAAACGGATTTCTCCACCCTCACACCAAAGTTCATTCGCACTCCCGCCAAAATTTAATTGTACTTTTTTCACCTTCGTCCCCTTCAGGCTACTCAATTTGCGCAAGGTTCCGTCTTCCGCTTCTTCCTTCGAGCTATGAAACGGAGGGTTACAGATCGTAACATCAAAGTATTCGTCAGGCATGATAATTCCATCAAAAATCTTCTGACTGTCTTTCTGAAGTCGCAAGTCAATCTTATGTGCCAATACCGGGTTGCAAGTCACTATCTTCCGTGCATTTTCTATCGAGACCGGATCAATATCACTGCCCACAAATGTCCATCCATACTCTGTGTGCCCTATAATCGGATAAATACAATTTGCACCTACCCCAACATCCAGACATCTGCGTTTCGTTTTCTGTTCGTTCGCATCCTCATCCTCTGCCTGCAAATCTTTCGCTACCCTATCCGGCTGAATAAGATCAGCAATATAATGAATATAATCCGCTCTTCCGGGAATGGGTGGACACAAGTATTGTTTCGGTATATCCCAATAACGAATGCCATAATAACTGATTAATAATGCTTTATTTAAAGCTTTTACAGCTTGCGGATTAAAAAAGTTTATAGTTTGTACACCCAGAGGATTAAGTGATACGAATCTCTTAAGTGGAGGATAATTTTCTATCAACAACGGAAAATCATATTGACCATTGTGCTTATTTCTTATATGTAACTCACCTTTTTGTGCCATGTCGGCAAAGATACAGAGAATTTTCCTGTCTGCAAATTTTCCCTGTTAATACACCAAATTGGGGATCAAATCACAAAAAAATATCATAAAATAAAAAAGCATCCCATAAGGTCATTTTCCGAAACCTTAATTAGGATGCTTATTCTATAATGCATTGATATTCAATGCTTAAAAGCGGAGAGACAGGCTCCCGAACCTACGCTTTCAGAAAATATCATAAAAATGCAAATCATTGATAATCACATATTATATACAATGCAGAGTAAATCTAAATCTTTCTAAATGCCTTTTGTTATTTCAATTTTTGGGTGTATATTTGGGTGTAGAATTTCAAACGCACCCAATTATGAATATCAAACGCAACATCATT
>NZ_JAJKHN010000120.1:0-15279 GCF_020982715.1 Bacteroides sp. 1_1_30 | reverse complement strand
TCCGTAATTTCTACCGAACCTTCCTGGTATTCGTCATAGAATCCTTGTTTCCAATATTTCATAATTTATAATTTTTAAAGTTTCCAACGTCCTATTGCAAACCAAGTAAACTGCCAACCTGTCCAAGCTATTTCTCCTCCGCTTGCTATATACCTTGTACCTACTTGAAATGAAGAAATTGTTTTAGTACATAATGTTGGAGCATACACTATAATCTCTGTTGTATTAGCTGATACTCCCGTTAGTTGTACGATATAATTCGTATCATAGAAACTTGTAGGTAGATATAATGAGGAGAATCCTACAGCTCCAGCCTTTACTCCCCACTGGATTAATAGACCATTATTGAACTTAATATATGAATTTTGTCCGAAACTTTGACCAGATGATTGAATTGCATTAGTTCCGAGAGAACTTAGTAAAGTTTTCTCTGCGTCAGTCATAAATTTTCTAGTAGTACTTTCTTCAATCATTGATGCTGGATGAGAAGCCGGATGAGAGTAATTATTAGCTCCGGAGGCTATTCCACTAAGTTTTGTACGTTCTGCATCCGTCATAAAACGATGAGTCGAATCTTCTTCAACGTCCGTCGCTGTATGTTTATGAGAACTTGCAGCATAACTACCCTTAGGTTGGTATACTGAATCGTGGTTGTGATTTCCTGCAGCCTTACTATCCCAATTTGCCTTTTCTGAATCCGTGACAAATCTATGCGTACTATCTTGGTTAATATCCGTCGCATCATGACTATGTGATGAAGCAGCATAACTACCTTTAGTTTGATACACTGAATCGTGATTATGGTTTCCCGCAGCTTTACTGTTCCAGGTCTCTTTTTCCGTGTCAGTAACAAAGCGGTGAGTACCATCAGGAGTTATATCCGTTGCTCCGTGTTTATGCGAACTCGCTGCATAACTTCCTGCTGGCTGATAGACCCCTGTATGAGTATGATTCGACGGAGACGCACCAACTTCGGAAGCTGTATAGGATGGTTTACTTGCAGCCTTCGCCCATGCAGGTACATCGCTTGCTGGCATCGAAGTTGGAAAATCACTTATTTCAGACTTCTTGTGAGTATGCGCTTTCGGTACACGTGTGTCACTTAACCGGGCATCATTTCCCTCGCATACGGTTCCTTCTGCACTACCAAAATTCTTATTAAAGGCAGAGTTTTTAGTGAATGCAGGTTCGTATGTACCTGCATGATTGTGATTAGATGGAGATGCACCTACTTCGCTTGCTGTATAACTAGGTTTACTTGCAGCTTTCGCCCATGCAGGTACATCGCTTGCCGGCATGGAGGTTGGGAAGTCGCTGATATCCGCTTTCTTATGCGTGTGAGCTAACGGAGTTCTTGCATTGCTTAACCGGGCGTCGTTACCCTCGCATATAGTCCCGGCAGTCGTACCGAAATTCTTGTTAAAGGCGGTAAGTTTAGTGATTATCAGTTCATATCTGCTATCATGGTTGTGTGTATCCAGAGCTGCTTTCAATGCCTTTCCCTGTTCGGCAGAAAGCACTTTATTAGTCCCTCCACTTGTCAGATTATTAACAATATCAGCTATATTGAGCTTCTTTCCTAACTCTGTTGCCATTGTAGCCGCAAAGTTCGGATCATTGTTCAGGGCGTTCGCTAACTCAATCAGTGTATCGAGAGCATCCGGTGCTCCGGCAACGAGTGCATCAACTGCAGCTTTCACTTTTGCGTCAACTCCTGAAACCGCATTGTTAGCCGCCAATGCAGCAGCGTTCGCATCGTCAGTGGCTTTCTTTGCTAACCCTGTTTGTATAACAGATGCATCCTTGGCTGTATTTGCTTCATCTGTCGCTTTCTTCGCTAAGGCGGTTTGAGCTTCTGATTCAGCTTTGGCAGCATTGGCCCCTGCAGCCGCAGTATTAGCCGCATCTTTAGCTGCATTAACACTACCAGCCGCAGTATTAGCCGCATCTGTAGCTTTCTTTGCAAGAGCCGTCTGCTCAACAGATGCATTTTTAGCTGCATTCGCATCATCTGTTAATTGCTTGACAAGAGCAATCTGTCCGGTGGCTTCTTCTGTTGCTTGCGTCATTTCCTGCACAATACCGGCATACTCTGACTTGCGTTGAGACTCTGCTTCGACACGCTCCGTTTCAGCGTTTATACGCTTAGACTCATTTGATCCGCGAGTACCTTCCGCAGTTTTACGCTCATCTTCATTCTGCTTTCTCTTGTCTTCTTCTGACGAACGGGAAGTTTCAGCCGTAGCGCGGGAAGTTTCAGCAGCCTTTCTCTTGTTTTCTTCTGATACCCGGCCTGTCTCCGCTGACTTGCGGGCTGCTTCGGCAGATACACGTTCGGATTCGACGGTAACACGGTTAGATTCGGCAGCCACACGCGAGGTTTCATTTGTTTCTCTTGTCGCTTCATCTGTTTTCCGCTTATCCTCGGCAGAAACACGGGTAGATTCAGCGGTAGAACGACCTGTTTCAGCGGTTTTCCGTTTATCTTCTTCCTTCACACGTTCCGATTCAGCAGAAGAACGACCTGTTTCAGCGGTCTTACGTGCATCTTCATTGCTTTTACGTGTTTGTTCATCCGAGACACGTTTATTTTCTGTATCAACACGTCCGGATTCAGCAATTACCCGTTTACCTTCAGCAGTTACGCGGGCCGCTTCTTCCGACTTACGCGCATCTTCATTTTGCTTTCTTATATTCTCGGCAGAGGAACGTCCGGTTTCAGCCGTAACGCGTTCTGTTTCGGAAGTCTTTCTTTTATCTTCTTCGGACACACGGGAAGTTTCGGCAGATTTACGTGCTGATTCGGAAGCTACTCTCTCGGCTTCTGCTGTTCTTCTTCCTGTTTCGGAATCTTTTCTAACCTGCTCGTTAGCTTCTCGTGTACCTTCAGCGGTAGCACGTTTCTTTTCTGCATTATCCCGTGCAGTTTCCGCAGTAGATCGTCCTGTTTCAGCGGTCTTACGTGCATTCTCATTAGTGATACGCACTGATTCAGCAGCTTCCCGGGCTTGCTCTTCACGGGAACGATTCGTTTCGGCTGTCTGCCTGGATTGTTCGGAAGCATTACGACGGGATTCGGCTGTTTCACGGGCTGATTCATTGCTTTCAACAGTTGCTTCTAATTGCCGCATATCGGTAGTAGCTGTTTTTGCATCACTCGTAGCCTTGAGCATATTATCCAAGGCAGTCTGAATCTTCTCTAAACCAAATTTAAGGCTAGTCTTAACTCCGTTGATTACTCGGTAGCCGATAGTGAAGAAGCCTTTCATGTCGCTGGCTTCGTTCAGTTCTGATATTTTTTTCTTCTTTAATGGCATAGCAAATCAATTTAAATCTATATAAAACTCTCCGTCCTCTGTTATGATAAATTCGCCCGCTTCGGATGAAAGCAAGAACTCCGTTTCTCCGATCCGGAAGCTGGTAAATACGAGTTTCAAAGTGAACTCCCACCATACACCGTTATTTAGCATGAAATCATTCGTCTGACAACTCTTATAATAGCAGGGATAGCTTTCACTCCATTCATCACAATAAAATATACGTTCCGCATCGGAATACTCATATCCTTCATTATCTGTCTTAGTAGACAGTTTTGTGAGATCATAGAGTAGGGCATCGCGATTACGCCAGAACGTTTCAATCGTCCCGGCCCGCATCAGGCATTTGAGAGATACTTCTTTGGTTTGGAATTTCACAACTTCACCGTCATAGATTGCTCCATCTTGACGTTTGAAATTCTGTAATAGGTTCTTTTTTACCGTCGGAGCCTTTAGTATTTCAGCATTGCTACCTTGCAATACGACTACGCCATAATCGGATAAGTCTTTGTCATCAATCTCGTAACCTTTAGGCATTGGAAGCTTATTTACGGGCTCCTGGTATTCGTAATCGACTTCTCGGGGGAAGTCGTTACTAAAAATAAATTTAGCAACTTCAAGGCCCGGATTAATAACATAGTTGCTTTGGGAAGACAGACGTAACTTATAACTCCTGCCGATTAAGGGAAAGTAAAATTCATGATAACTCAAGTCAGAAAGTATATCAATCAGTCCACCAATACCCAAACTGCCTATATATGCAAACTCAATGCTTACTTCAGCCGTATCCAATGTAGGACTAGAAAGATCAAATTCCTGTCCGTCTTCTTCTGGCCAATCATTCTTGTCCGGTTCCTTCATGGCTGGAAATGCTACCAGGTTATTATAACTTCCCTTTGTAATACATATACCCAAACTGATATAAGCATCTATTCTGTCTATTAGTAATTGCCCTTTCATCGCTTAAGTGTTATACCTTTAGTGTTTAACGTGTCTATTCCCAGCTTTACAGCGTACATGAACTCTCTTATTTCCACAAGGTTAGATGTGTAATTGGAGATATCCGATAAATAGGAAACAATAGTATCATTACACCGAAGCATTTCAGCCATATTCTTATCCATATTTATGAGATATGACAGTTTCTCTGCTATTTTCTCTGTTCCTGAATTAATACTCTTAACTTCCTCATTTATAGAATAGGTATGCGAAGTCACTACAGCAAAGCTTCCATCTAGTTTGTTGGCTGAATCTTGCGACATTGAAGCAAATCCTTTCTTTGATGCCTCACGCTCATCGTCGTTATCATTCCAGCCGAACATTTCTGCCATTGCATCTCGTTTTGCTTTCATTTCATTAGAGAGCTGTTGCCCTTCTGCCTTCAGTGCATTATACTCATCTTCAGTCATACCGTCATCCATAGCATTGTTAAGTTTTTCTCTCCAAGCCATTAAGCTGTCCATGAATTCTTCTTTAAGCATAGAATTTACGATAGCATTCTTCATGTATTCCTCGAAATTGTCGGCGAAATCAGCACTATCAGCATCCATGTCTGTTAGTAGATCTTGAAAGTCAGAACGAAGAGAAGCATAATCAATAAGAGTTGTATCAGCAATTTGTTGTTCCAATACCTCTGCAACCTGTCCGACACCATTTGCGATTTTATCGGCAAATTTCTGCGTGTCTGAATCTAGTTGAGACCAAAATATGCCGGCGTCCGATTGTAACTTAACAAGTTGTTCATCCGTTAAATCGAACAAACCAGTCATACGACCACCCATCTTCTTTTTGAACTCGTCAACAGACATTCCTAATGCTTTTGCAGCCTGTTTCCACCCTTCACCGGACATATCATCTACTTCATCATAACCCTTTGAATGTGACTTTCCAGAAGCACCAGAATTTAGATACTGCCGACCTAATACTTTTGCATTTTCACTTTGCAATTTAATATTAGCAATAGCAGCTTCGTAAACAGCGTTTGCAGTATCTCCAGTAAGAGTTTCTGCTAGTTCTAACTGCTTCTCAATTACCCGATCAAGAATGTTGATGTAGGATTCATATGTTTCTTTTGCCTTTTCATATTTCTCGGTCGTATCATCCTTAGTGAACATATTGAAAATCTTCGTCGCTACCTGTATTACTGCACTAATAACAGCAAGAATAACAGATGCCTTCTCAACTGTACTGATAGCGTTAGCCGATGTATCTGCTGCCATTTCAACACCACTCATAGCAGTCAATGCAAAGGTCCCTATTTCACCAATCAATGAGATAATTTCACCAGCCGGTCCACCAATTGATTTTCCAACATCAGTTAATGCGTCTGATAATTCATCTAACTGTGCTTTTACATCTTTCTCTGCTTTCTTTACCTTAGCATCCTTCTGTACCACCTTATCTTTCGCCTCATTGTATCTCGAAGTCTTTTCTTTTACTTTATCCAAAGCCTGTGCTTCGGTCAGATAAGCTTTTGTGGAATCAATTTTACCAGTCTTTTCGTTGAATTTAGAGGACTTGACACCATTTTCAATCTTAGCACCACCTTTTACAGCTTCTTGAGTCTGTTTAGCATTTTCTAATTCAATTTGCGCATTAGCTAACTCTTCCTCTGCTTCTGCTAGTTCTTTCTTCTTGTCAGATAATGATTGAAACGGGTTACGTGAATCCAATTCATCCATAATTGATTGAATAGTACTAGTATATTCGCGAAGCTGGTCCGGAGAAAGAACTTTGGCAGCCGTACTCTTTGCATTCTCTAATTGAGTCAGCAGAGAATTAAGAGTTTCAGAAGACGTTTCTTTCAGATTTTCAAATGCACGAACATACTCCGGAGACTCTTTCAACTTATCGTAATCCAGGCCCATCAATTCCATTCCCTTGTTTTTTGTCGCCTGGGCTATGGAACGATCAATCTGTTCTACTTGATCTGTATCTCCATTCTTTACTGCTTGTTTTCGTTGTTCCTGCAGGGTAGCAATATCTTCATTGAACTTTCTCTCAATTGCAAGACGTTGATCTGTATAATCCTGATACTGATTCAACAGTTCGGATAAATCATCTCCACGATTATATTTAGTATTTGTAACTTCCTTTGCTTTTTGAGTATCATTATCAATTTCGGCAAATCTTTTAATTATCGGCTCTGACTTGACATATTTTTCTGCATTGAAGATTTTATCTTTATTTTCAGGATTAGCATCAAAGGCGGAACGAGCATCTTCAATCACTTTTAACTTTTTGTTTTCAGCTTCGCGATCGATAGCCTGTAATTCTAGTTTATGATTGAGCTCCCTTTGTTTTAGAACCTTTTCACTGCTCTCTTTAAGCTTATTTATTTCAAGCTGCTCTAGTTGGTTT
This sequence comes from Bacteroides sp. 1_1_30, assembly GCF_020982715.1. Lineage (NCBI taxonomy): Bacteria > Pseudomonadati > Bacteroidota > Bacteroidia > Bacteroidales > Bacteroidaceae > Bacteroides > Bacteroides sp. 1_1_30. The sequence goes on along the minus strand of NZ_JAJKHN010000120.1, from coordinate 8,602 downwards.
GCAGAGTCTTCTTTCATACGCTGTTGCTCTCTATTCTGCTTATCTAGCAGGAGTTTATATTTCTCCTGTTCTTCACGCAGCTTTTTCGCTTGGTCATCCTTCTTGGAAGATGAATCATAGACTTTCAATTCTTTTTCGGCTTCTTTCAACTTCTTGGCGTTTTCTTTATAGGATTTCACCACAGCAGAATCTATTCCTTTGAAGTTCCCTGCGTCCATCAACTTCCTTTGAGACGAAGCGATTGAATCTAGTGCTTTCGTCGCATCTTCTTTTTGCTTTGTCCAAAAGGCTTTATCTGTTTTAGTCTCTACCTTTTTGCTGATCCCACTGCCTTGTAAAGACTTTATTTCCTTTTCTTTGGTGGAAAGCTGACCTTTTTTTGCTTTAAGTAACCATGCGTTTGGAGACCAGCCGTTATTTTCTTCTTGTTCCTTATCTACGAGTGATTGAAGCTCCGAAATTTCAGCTTTTAATGTATCGATATTACTTTGAAGGGAGATTATTTTTAACTCTTTAGGCTTTGATTTCTCTTCTGCTTCTTTTTGAATACTAAGAATTTCATCAACACGTTTTTGGGCAATTTTTAGTTCTTCTTCTGCTATTCTCTTTTCCTCTTGAATTTTTTGAATAACGGCGGCCTTTTGTCCACTAGGAGATTCAGCCTGTTCTTTGCTTGTTTTGTCAAGACGTGAATTTATGGAATTAAGTTTATTTTGGGCTAATACAAGATTGGTCTTTGCCCCAATTCTTTCTCTTCTATTTATTTCATTATTAATTTGTTTATTCAAAGAGAGATGATCCATAAGTTTCAATGTCTCAATATCCATATTGGAGAAGACGGTTGGCATTAGAGCTTGAAGTTGCTTATATGCTTTAACTTTGTCATATTGTGTTGAATTTTCATCCTGAACAATAGAAACTAGGCTATTTGTTTTATTTTTCAACTCGTCCAATTGTTGAGTTTGTTCCTCTACAACTTTATTATATCTCTTTTGTACCCTTTCTGCTTCAGTTTCAGCGGTAGCACACTTATAAACGGCATATCCAAGTCCAGCAAAAGCAGCTGCAGCTAATACATAAGGATTAGTTAACATTGCAGCAGCATTTTTTAGTTGTGCAATAGTTTGAGCTTTGAGAGCTTTTGTCAATAAGATTCGAGAAGATGTATTCTTTGCAATCATTGTTGCCTCAATAGCGTACAAGCCTTTCTTTAGGACTAAATCTGCGGCTTCAATAGCACGCTGTTTATTAACAAGCGCTGTCACTGTTACATAAGTTTGTTTAGCAGTACTTATAGCCAGAATACTTCCTTTATATCCAGCAAGAGCCGTCGTAACGACAACGATCAAAGCTCCTATATTTTTTAATGCTTCTTGAGCGCTTCCATCGGCAAAGGCTTCATTCATTGATTGTGCCGCACTGGATATCTCTTTCAAAATTTCCTGTCCTAACGGGCGAAGGGCTGCTGTTATATTATTACTAAGAAGCTTCATTTGATTCTCGGTTGATGAAGACATTTCTTTGAAAGCAGCTTCTGCTGCACCTGTTGCATTTTTCATTTGATCCAGATCGGACGCAGCACCTACTGCATTCTGTCCGGTTATCATTAGGGCGGCTTGTAAAGCTTCGTCAGTACCTAATAACTCTTTCATTTTTGTGGTACTTCCATTTGCTTCGTTATAGATGAGCTGTAATGCTTCTTGGAAAGAACGTCCGGAAAAGGCTGCATCACCTAAATGGTTAGCCGTTCCCATAATTGCCGCACGTATTTTAGTCATAGCTTCGGCTGTTGGAACTCCTTGTTTAGTTATTGATACGACAGCTGCTAGCACGTCTTCGATATCAATGCCAAAGGACGAGGCAATAGGAGCAGCTTGAGCAATACTCTTTCCAAGTTCTCCCATTGTAGTCTTACCAAACTTGGCTGTGGTAAATAACATATCAGAAACAGATTCTGCTTCGGAAGCTCCTTTTTTATACGCATTAAGAATTGTAGTGATAGCATCTGCCGAAGTAGCCGTTTCTGTAACGCCACCGATAGCAGCCTTAGCAGATACTTTTAGAATATTCATAGCATCCGCTCCATCATGTCCTGCAGATACAATCTGATATAGTGCTTTAGCTGATTCTACGGCTCCAACTGGAACCTCTCTAGTCATATCGATAGCACTATTCATGAAATCGGTAAGACTGCCTTTTATTCCGCTTGAAAGTGTTGCAACTTCTTTCATGCTTTGCTGGAACTGCTTTTCGAAGTTATATGCTTCTTTGGCTGCTTGAGTAAAAGCGATCCCCGCACTAATGCCAATCCCTCCGAATACATCAAAAGCGGTAATTTCACCGGCCATTGCCTTTATGATTCCCATCGCTTCTTGACGCCCGGAATATAGCCCTGAATTATCTATACCTGTAGCGAAATATAACGCACCATCTTTATTCTGAATACCCATATAGCATTTATTCTTAAAATATAAAGAGGAGGTAAAATTTGGCTATTTCGAGAAGAATAAGCATCTTTGCAGTGTTCTAAGACCAAGGAACGATTTTTATTTCAACGTATTAGGGAGTTGATTCGCCTACTATATCACAATATAGGCTATCAATTCCCTTTGCTACATAATCCTAATGCGTTGCAATAGATTATGTTCCTTGGTCGGAAAGAATAGGGGAGAGATAGCCTTTTTCTATAATATATAAATTACTATTCATTAGCGCCATGACCAAGGAAAATGAGAACGTATCTGTAGCGAATAAAAGGAACTACACAGAAGAAGAAATCAATGCTGCTTACAAGAAGGGCAAGGATGAAGGAAGAATTGAAGGGATGCTCGCTTATCAGAAAAGATTGATTGAGAATCTACAGCGGGATAATGCATCTCTCAATCAGAAGCTTCAGGAGATTAAAAAATAATCCCCCATATCTTCACAGATACAAGGGACTAGAAAACATACTCTAAACCAATTTAATAAAAAAACAGTTAACCTAATATATAAACACAATGGCAAATTACCTTATCGTTTGACCTTTCCAGCAATATCGTTATATTTCTTTATCCTGACTGTCTTACTAGGGTCATCAAAAGACGGAAGTTCTACCCACTCATAATCTCGTCCTTCAACATTTCCGTCTTCGTCAGTCATCTTATTACGCTGTCTCATCACAAATGAGTACTCCTGAAGTAATATCTCTATTAATCCATAGCTACTATCCAACGTTTGATTAAACGTTAATCCTAGAGCTTCCTTTGCAATAACTAAGAATCTACTTTGGTTATATCCTTCCAGCTTTGCAGATTCTTCCGAGCGGCTATTATCTCCGTCTCTCGTAGCGGGCTCACGTTCCGAAGCATCGTGATAGAGGTACAAAAAGGGTGGTACCCTATGCGATATATGATTGCATTGAATAATATGCGTATATCCTCCCATGTCGTATTGTCAATGAGGGCGTTTTTAAACCATGCCGGCGGATCACTTGGCTTGTTATGAATGCCCAGGCAAACGACATCGAGAAGTAGTCCTCCATATTTATTCATCAATTCTGGAAAATCAGCATTCAGCTCACCATCTTTAACAATCATTTTATCAATATCTTCTTTTTCAATTTCAAGGAGAAGTGGACGAATTCTAAACCATGTCCGGACAGTGATAGGCTTTATTACAATACAATCACCGGGATCCTTTCCTTTCGGAATAGAATCTCGGTTAGTAAAATCAAATGGAATCTTGACAGGCTGCTCCGTTACGGATTCCGATTCTTGCTGAAATAAGTTCTTTATACTCATAATTTCCTCAAGGAGCCTAGCCCGTTGTACTTCCAGGCAATACATTCAGTTATTCGCGACTAACTTTCAATACTTTCGGCTCCATTCTTCAAAAGTTTGCTCCTGCAGGCGGATTCGAACCGCCGGTATCTACATAACCAATGTAGCGCTTTTACCAACTAAGCTATACAGGAATCCAATTAGTTATTTCTTAGCTGCACTTGGAGCAGCTTCTCCGCCTTCGACATTCGCAGCATTCGCTGGGGCTTCTCCGCCTCCGGCAATAGTAACTACTTCGCGCATGAAAGCGGTCTGTCTCTTACCGTCTGCAGTAACAGCAGCTTGCATATATACACGAACAAGCAACAACTCTGCTTGCTCTGATCCGGGAGCCTGTGAAATCTTTGAGGCGATCTTGCCATTTACGATGGTATAAACGACCTTCTTACCGTCTTTAGGTAATGTTTCACACTGGAACGTTTTAGAGATAGAAGGAGTACTAAGAGGCTTTTTCCAGATATTTTTTCCTCCTGTTGTATCTACTTCACCGCCTGCCAGTTCTTTAAGGACTTCATTGGATGGAGTAGGGATGGAGAACTCAACATAATCTGTCGTATCTTTCACCAGTTCAACATAAAGGGGTTCTTCACTACCTTCTACTTCAATCTTCACTTCCTTGGGATCTGCAAAGTTAAATGCAACACTTCCTTTTGTCGGAAGAGGAAAATCTTTGAGGTCCGCTCCTGGAACACCGTCACCGACTGTTCCGAATTTAATTTTACCTACGCCCATAGCGATAGGTCTTACTTCTCCTGTCATAATTATTGATCTATTAAAATTTCTAATCTAATATTTGTACAAGCAAAGCCCTCTTTGAAGTCCGGCATTGGAACACTCCAGAGAACTGTCACTTCTTTACATGTACCGTCATTGCTATTGATTGAATCAAGCGATTTCCTTACCTTACGCCTAAGTTCCTTCATGCGCTGACGTCGGGGCATGCCGTTTTCATTCAAGGGGACAAAGATATTGACGTTAACAGGTACTTTATTAATGAAGTCGAGCTCATTCAATTGCAGGTGATTGATAACGATATGTTCATTAGTAACACCCGATTCCGATGCATCTTTGTAAATCATAACATTAGTTTTTGCAGTAATCACAGCATCGTAGACTATATCTACAGCGTCGAATTCATCCATAATCAAATCTTTCTAAAAACAGATTTCAATGTATCTCTTAGATATTTCTCACATTGCGTATTAGCTCCTGAAACTACTTCATACCCTTTAGCTTCTACGGATGCCGCGTATTCCATTCCTGCAACACCAACCAACACGTAACCACCGGAATGAGACAGAGATACTTCTTCTGCAAGCCTACGCCCTTTATACTTACCGGTTGTCTTATCAGTTCCTTTTTCACTTTCGGTAAAGTTCTCTGCAACCACTTTTCCGTTTTTCGCAATTATATATCCAATAGAGCTTCGAAGGTTACCTGTCTGGTCTTTATATGAACCACTCCGACGAGCCACTTCGATAAACTTTTCACCTCCAGCTTGCAGGAAAACAAGCATCTTGTCTTCCGCTTTGCTTTGAAAGTGTTCAAACCAACGTTCCATTTCATCAAAGGTGAATAGGGGAGTCATGCCGTTTCTCATACGTTAATAATTGAATGTGATTGATAAGGTTCCCAACAGATAATCGGTACGTCAATACCTTTGGAAGCGACTTTCAAACGCAAAAACTTACTACCTGATTGAGGCTGAATTTTGGTATAGAAATAACCATGCACTTGCGCTTCATCACCAGCCGAATTACGTTTATAGACAACAGTACCATCACTTACAGGATCATAACGTCCGGGAACGGATATTTCAATCGGTTTCCCCGGAACCCATTCACCGTTTACTGTCTTTCCGTTAACGTCGATAGTGACTATCGCTGTATGTGGATATCGTTTTACCATCTGTTACCAGCCTTTCCTTTGATAATGATTCGTTTCCCGAGTTTACCGGCTTTCTCCGGCTCCCCGTTTTCTATATACAGTTGTTTTGCAGTCTGGACATAGAAAGAACGGGGATGAGTGATAGAAAGCTTATTCTCACTGAAATCCTGTGAGTTTACTAACATGGCGTACGTATCAGCGACACAAAGACCGACTTGCTTCATGCTTTCAGCAGTACATTCTGCTTCGGAGTTGATACCCCGCTTAACGAAGACTACCTTATCCAAGAAGCCTTTCATATCCTCAATGGAGGGATATTCTAGTATTGTTTCTCTGATTGTTGCCATAATAGATGATTAATAACCCTCTTCGTCTGTTTTTTCAGTATCTTCACCTTCCGTCCATGCCTGGCCATCAGTTTTCATGATGTACATTGCATCAGGGTCATTGATTACTGGAATTGCGTTAGCTTCCGCTTTAGTCCACTCTTTGAACGGTTCCAGTTCAGACCACTTGCTGATAAAAACAAAGTCTTTTTTCAGCGTGGAAGCTTTCTTCTTGTACTCGACAGAGTGTTCTGCTGCAATAGGTCCATGCTGAACGTCGCCACACTGCAAATCTTCCAAGAAACAAATATTGGCAGCTTCCCATGGATTTACTGTAGTACGTTGATGAGCGGCATTCTCAATACGAACGGATGGACTTACAAGAACGATCTGAACACCTTCCGTATTCTCTTGGGCAGCAAGATACTCATTGATAACTTTCTTGGAGATAGTCAGCTTTTCTTTCTGATTAATCCAGCCCCTAACCTTTTCGATAACTGCCTTCTGTTTCTTCAATAGAGCAAATCTATCTTTGCGCATCACTACATATTTGATAGTAACACCTTCGGCAGAAGCGGCAACTACGGTATCTTCAATATCCTGCAAGCCGTCGGCCGTTGTAGACTTAGACCAATCCACAGCAGCAACTTTCTTGTTTTCATTAGGCATACCACAGCCTACAAATTCTTCGGTAACAATACCATTGTTATTGCTTGAATTGAGAACGAATCCACCTTTGGACATCAACTGCATACACCACCATTCAAAACGACCGCGAACAGCATTATATACAAAATCCTGATCTTTGAACGCAAGGTCAAGAATAGATTTCAAATCCGAATCACCTTCACAATCCCTGCTAAGTTGCTGGTATTCATTCCAATCACTTTCGTTCATACCGCGTTTTACAGCAGTCTTAGGAATATCACCTGACATCTTACCGATAACTTCACGTTTCTTTTGAGGTGCGGAAGAATCGAATGAAATAACGTCAGCGATAACTGGTGCACCTTTCTCACCTGTAAGAGTCTCCCATTTCAGAGAGTTCTTCTGCTTTACACCGAAGAAATTAGGGAAAAACACCGGCTTAACCTTACGCGAGTTAAGGCGGGCGCCCATATTCTTACGGTTCACTTGTTTAATTAAACTTCTTTCCATATATAGTTATGAATTAATGGATTACATAAAACGGATAAAATGAAGCAACGCTTTAATAGCATCATCAACAGGGTAGGGCATTACTGCTTCATTAACAGTACCACGCACCAAGAGACCTGACTGCTGGTTAGCTACGGTCACATCAACCTTGTTCATGGTGATAACCTCCGGGGTATACTTGAACTTTGCAGCTTTGGCAGCAGCTTTAGCAGTTACAAGTACTAACACATCATCTACTTTCACAGCCCCAATCGGACCAGCAAGAGTTATTGTGTCATAGGCCGGGGCGGTCTTGTCGATTGCGGAGATTACATCGGAAGCTCCAGTTAAAGCACCGCCGATTGTAACCGCTTCCCCAACTTTAAACACATGATTCTTTGCTACCTGAATAGCTACCGCATCGGCAGCAGCTACAGCCGTAACTCTTCCAGTCTTAACAATATGATAAAGACCGTTAGTGTCCTTACCCACCATAACAAGCGGAGGAAGTTCATCAATGATTCCCTTCAGTTCCGCACGGGCAATAGTTCCACCGCCCTGAATGTCCTCGATAATCTTTTCGATTCCGGGGGCATACTGAAATTCACTTTGCTTTTTTCTGAACATAGCTTTTAATTATTAATTATTATTCTTCAAGTCCAAGGCTGGCAGTCCCGTTATTAACACCTTCCTCGTCCTCCATTAGTTCCAGCCATTCTTTCTCTGAACGTTCTTTGGGCTTGTAGGAATTAGGCTTGTAATCACCACCGGCAACCTCATCATCTATTACTGACTGTCTGATTTCAGCGTATTCTTCTTGCAACTCTTTAATCTGATCTTCAACAGAAGTTTCAGAATTGACATCAATACGGTTAAACCACTTTTCAGGCAGTTTTGCATCTGCAAATAGTGTTCTGGCTGATGCCTGTTTCGTGGAAGTTGTGACTGTTGATACGACAGAAGATACCGATGCGGTCAACTCGGAGATTTGCTTCTGTTGGGCTTTCAATAGCTTAACTACAGATGCGGGCAAATCTTCGAAGTCTTCATCATCGTCTTCTTCATCATCGTCATCGGATTTTACTGTTTTCTTAGTCTTTTTAGCCGACTTGATAGGTTTACCATCCTTTAAACCATTGTTCTTTTCATACTCGGCAATAGCATCCTTTTTTGCTTTTTCTATTGCGGATGTGCTTTCAAGATCAGGAAGAATATTGTCTTTGAACAAGGCAATATAAGTATCAATATCCTCCTCCTTTTCGATTTTGAAGAGTTTCTGAACCTTTACAGCGTACTTTTCGTTTACACCTGCGGCTTTCAAGCCCTTTTTAATAGCATCAATGATTGTCATAACGATTTTCTATTAAAATATAAGGGGAATAAATTTTTCCTGCTTATATATTTTATTTCAGAATCAAATGCATATATTTG
>NZ_JAJKHN010000011.1:0-92166 GCF_020982715.1 Bacteroides sp. 1_1_30 | reverse complement strand
ATTTATGAGTACTCATTAGCATTTTATCTATTAATTTAAATTTATCAAAAATGAAAACTAAACCTTTTTTAAAATCGATGGCATTAGTGATTTGTTGCTTAACTTCTTTTGTATTGGTATCATGTGATAAGGATGATGATAAGCCCAATTTAAAAATCAGTCCTAATAAAGTAGAAGTTGCAGTTGGTAAAACGGTTACTGTGTCTGTTAGTAATGGTACTGCACCATATACGACGAAATCAAGTGATGCAAAAATCGCAGTTGCGAAATCAGATAAAAATGCGATTGTAATTACCGGTGTAAAAGATGGTTCAGCAATGATAACTATTACGGACCGGAAGGGAGTTACAGGAAAAGTTGCTGTAACTGTAAGAACTGTAAAAGAGACCCCAAAAACTCCAAAAGGACTGGATTTTGATAAACAATCTATTACTGTGAGTGTTGGAAAAGATGGTATAGTAACAGTAAAAGGTGGTGCACAGCCATATTCTGCCGTTGCGAAAGATGTCAATATTGCTACGGTATCAGTCAAGGAAAATAAAGTCAACATAAGAGGAGTTAAGGCAGGAAAAACTACTATTACAGTTACAGATAAGGATAAGAAAACGGGAACTATCAATGTGACGGTTAAATAGTTTTCTTTTTTTTCTAATTTTATTGTAATGCATAGCGAGTGAGACGAAGATAATTTCGTTATATACTGCTATGCATTTACAATAAGTCTTTGTATATAATGATCTTGCGAGTTATAATTAACCTCAAATTATATGTTAAATATTTTAAATTATGAAATTGATTAAATTGCATTTATTGGTAGCAGCCATGATAATAGTAACATCAGGCTGTGTTGGATCTGGGAAGAAATATAAACAACAAGAAAATAGTGCTGCCGGAGTAGTGGATAGCAAAAACAAAGATTGTTATGGCACCTATGAAGGCATATTACCTTGTGCCGACTGTGGTGGCATCAAAACGACATTGAAAATTAATAGTGATGCAACTTATGATTTGCGGAGTGAGTATCTGGGTGAGGAGAATGGTATTTTTGAAGAGAGCGGTGTATATAATATGATAGGCGAAAACATCATTGAACTGGTTACTCCTTCATCGGGTGCCAAAACATATTATAAAGTTCTCGACGACGCAGTGGTCTTGTCTGACAGTACGGAAATCTTCAACAATAGCGGGCGGCTCGCAGCACAATATATATTGAAAAGACAGTAATGTTTATGTGTGATAGGACATGTGATTTGTTTAAGGTAGGAAATTTTAACATAAAAAGGTGCCTATTATTTCTTGTCTGTATAATGTTATTAGTTGCTTGTGGTGAGAATGATCCGATTGAATCCCGGAATCGACATCCCAGGCAACAGGAAGAATCTCATAGTGAACAATCCGGATCAGTTCCCGCTGTGGCTAAAGAGGATGTTGCAGCTTATTTTAGATTTGATATGTCTAGAGATATAAATGTTGCGTTAGGACTTGTTGAAGCACAGAAAGAGACGCTGCAGATAAACGGGAAAATGATAAAAATAACTGAGGCTGTAGTGAAAAGGAAAGATTATCAAAAAGGCTCATTTGTGCTATATGTTACAGGCACGGTAAATGGTTCACCTTTTAAGAATGAATTCACTTTTACCGGCTTTGTGAGCAAACCTGACGATTATCAAATGGTTAATGGTGCACAAGCTGAGTGGAAAGCAAATGCTGATTATTATGCAAAGCTTGATTTTGATAGCTTTTACAGATTACATAAAGTGAACATGTTTACAATTGAGAATTTAGGCCGGTTAGTGGACTTTTATTCTATAAATGTAGGGGGAGAAAAATATCTTTTTACTCTGGAAGATCTTGAGAAGACGGTTCTTGAAGATATAAAATATGAGCAAAATCAGCTTTCTTTCTATCTTAGGTACAATAATAGTAGGTCTAAAAAAAGAATATCACTTCTGTTTGACAAGAATAAATATTATGAAGGAAAGGTTACTGTAAATACAGATTTTATAAAACAGAAGTATATGAGAGGGATATATGAAAATCCATCTCTATTTAATGGTCACATTTTTTCATATGATGAAAGTGCGTATGCTGTGGAAATCAGTACAACTCTGAAAGAAAAAAGCGACACAGGCAACATGCTTACACTACATTTAAGCATGTATGCAAAGGGTAATGGTGGCTTGTTGCTTGCAGAATTTGATAAAATATTCACCGGTTTTAAACCCTTAAGTGAATTGAAGAATGAGTTGATAGCCTACTCAACACCGGATTTGCATGAGTTTGTGAAAAATAAACTTAAGAATAGTAATTATGGTGATGTGAAAAATAAGTTTTCCAATTCTATAGATAGATGGATACAGTATGTGGAATTTGTAATTAAGGATCATGATTCATTGCAATGGGAAAAGAATAAATGGAGCAAGAACGTCTTGAATGGTCTCTTTTCTTCTGTAAAGGATATATATTTGGATAATGTAAGATTTGAACTTAACTCCGCCCAATTAAAGGAGATTGGCGGAAAGCGTTTTTTGTATATTGTTTTTCAAATGATTGGTGCTAATGATTTGGTATTGACGAGTGACGCTATTCTTTTTAATATGTCCATACACATACCTTCTTCGTTATAAAATGATTTGTGACAAATTGATCCGGTCCAATATTGTGTTTATATTTAAATTGAAATTCACAATGATATCTAAGACAAAAATATTCCTTTTTTTTCTTGCAAGAGCTTTATTTATTAATGCACAACAATAAGAAAAAAAGAGGAAGTAAAAAATGATTCCGTTTACTAACTTCAGGAGGGTAGTAGTAGCCTCTCTCGACCAATAAATATAAAAAAATCTTTCTATTGGAATGAAGACAAGATAAAAGCTGGCATATCTGTACAAGGAAATTGGCGTAACCAAAACTTTCCAGGTACACTTCCGCAAAGAAAGAATATGGTAACCGGAACATTTGAACGCGATTTCGACATCAATCCTTTCTCTTATGCTTTGGGAATGAGCCGTACTTTGCGTCCTCGAAATATCAACGTGAACTGAAGTATTATCGTAACAATTGGACACCGTTCAATTTTAAACGAATTTAAAAACAATTATATGAGAATCGAAGTACTTGATTTTAAAATAATAATGCTCATCGGTCAAAACTTATCAAGAGATCATTACTGAATATTTTCTGGGAGAAGAATCATTTTGGTTTTAGGGGCATCTTACACAGGCCCTCCAATATGAACAGGAATAAAAATAGGAAGATTTATTATAGCCTGTTATCATACAGCCGGTAACGATGTGTCGATTTATTTGATTCCCATATCAAAATAATCGGGACAATATATTTAATCGTACTTGATCGTAAAATCATCATTTATAGGTATTGCGTACAATTATGCAATCTGCTATCTTTACAATCTAATGGATAATGCAAGAAAAAAGCGGAAATACAGAGCCATAGTGGCATGCTTATTGTTGCTGACTATGATGCCTTTCTTCTTTGTGAAAGCCTTTCATGTTCACAAAGAAGATTTATGTATATCTCATGATGAGCAACAATCTTCCCATCATGATTCTGCCGATAAATGTGCTATCTGCCTGTTCACTTTATCTTCATTTACCGAAGCCGAGAGCTTTGAGTACAATTGCGTTCAGACAGAGAACCCCGTTGAATATCTTATCCAAAAGGAGAAGGACATTACTGTTACTTTTCCCCTATTGTCTCTCCGCGCTCCTCCTGTCCAACTATTACAATCCCTCTCATGGGTTGCATGCATTATAAGATGACATGTGAAAGAGGGATGCTGTGCCCTTTGGTTATCTTAAACAATTTATAACTTCATTACAATTTTCGTAAAGTATGACATTTCATGCATATTTCCAATATGTGTGTCTATTCATTGTCTGGCTGTGTGCAATATCTCCTACAAGGATGTATGCACAGAAATACCGACAGCAATCAGATACACATAGGACACTGTTGGTTGTAGATAAGGAAACCGGACGTCCGATTGAAGGAGCTTACATCTTATTGGAGAATCAACCCCTTGCCAGTTCAACCGGAGGAAGAATCATTATCCCTTGGAAGACAAATTCCAAGGATACAGTTCTTGTACAGAGTTTGGGCTACAAATCTCAATATATATATTTGAGTGAGGCATTCAAAAAGGTGAATATTCAAACAGTATATCTTTATCCGGAGATAAAAATTCTGGAAGAAGTCATTATTACCGGTGAGTGCTCCGGAGTGACTCGGAATACGGTAAGCAACAACCTTACTTCCTTCGCAATCAATCGCGCATTGGGAACTTCTCTCACCTCTCTGCTTGAACAGGTCAGTGGCGTAAGTTCCATCAGTACGGGGACGACAGTTGCCAAACCTGTCATCCAAGGAATGTATGGCAACCGGATATTAATCATAAACAATGGTTCCCGCCAGACAGGCCAACAATGGGGAGTTGATCATGCTCCTGAAGTGGATATGAACGGAAACGCTTCCATTCGGGTGATAAAAGGTTCTGACGCGGTACGATATGGTTCAGAAGCTTTGGGAGGAATTATTGTCATGGAACAGGCTCCCTTACCCTTCCGGAAGAAGGCCTTGAAAGGAAAGACTTCCATACTTTATGGAAGTAATGGTCACCGTTATGTGCTGACCGGACAGTTGGAAGGCACTTTCCCTTTTCTCCGTGACCTTGCCTGGCGAGTACAGGGGACATATTCAAATTCCGGAGACCGTTCCACCGCAAACTATCTTCTAAATAACACTGGAGCCAGAGAACATCATACCTCCGCTTTACTCGGCTATGACCGTGGACGTTTAAGAATAGAAGGATTCTACAGTCACTTTTACAACCGGACGGGAGTAATGTTCAGTGCCCAGATGGGAAGTGAAGATCTGCTGGCAGAACGTATCCGATTGGGACGTCCCCTGTACACAGATCCTTTCACGCGAAGTATCGCATACCCATATCAAAAAGTTACCCATCAGACAGCCATTGGTAAAATGAAGTTCAGTATGCGGAACGCAGGAAATCTTTACTGGCAAAGTTCCTGGCAGAAGGACGACCGACAGGAAAACCGCATCCGGCGTCTGGGTTCCGACATTCCAGCTGTTTCCCTGCACTTAAACTCATTACAAAACTCTCTCTGCTGGAAATTGAATTATAATTCATGGCAAACAGAGGTTGGGGGACAAATTATGTTCATTGATAATCACAGTCAGGCAGGAACAGGTATTGTTCCCGTTATTCCCAACTATACGGAGACACAGATGGGAATATATGGTATCGGGAAGTATAATTACAGTAAAGGAGGAATTGAAGCAGGTATTCGTTTTGACGGACAGGAAACCCGTGCCAGTGGTTATGACTGGACAGGAAGTCTCTATGGAGGAACAAGAAAGTTCAATAACGTATCATACAGTCTGGGAGGTCATCATCATTTCTCTGACCAATGGAAGCTCACCACTAATTTCGGGCTGGCCTGGAGAGCTCCTCACGTGTATGAATTATATAGCAACGGAAATGAACTCGGATCCGGAATGTTTGTCAAAGGAGATTCTACCATGCACTCCGAAAGGAGCTATAAATGGATATCTTCCATCAGTTACAGCAATAAGGTATTCAGTGCCCGAATGGACGGTTACCTGCAATGGATAAGCGGCTATATCTATGATGAACCGAAGAAAGAAACCATCACTGTTATTTCGGGGGTATACCCTGTATTCCAATACAAACAGACCCCGGCTTTCTTTCGCGGAATGGATTTTGACTTTCACTTCATGCCCATAAATTCATGGGATTATCACCTGATTGCTTCTTTTATACGGGCAAATGAACAGACGACAGGAAATTACCTTCCTTATATCCCCTCTTCCCGTTTCAGCCATGACCTCTCATGGCTTCACGAAACCAAATCGCATTCCAAATTACGTTTGAGTATCAGACATCGATTCGTGGCAAAACAGACCCGGTTTGACTCGAATACGGATCTTATTCCCTATACCCCTCCGGCATACCACCTCTTGGGGTTCGCTGCTAGCTTTGAGTGTCCTGTAAAATACGGATACAAACTACAATTCATGATAGCGGCAGACAATATCTTGAACAAAGAATATAAAGAATACACTAACCGTTCACGCTACTATGCACATGACATGGGATCTGATGTACGTTGTGTAGTGAACTGGAGTTTTTGATTTATAACAATTATTATTAACCAAATAAATAAAAAATGAAAACAAATGTATGTAAAATCGCATTGATGTTCCTGATAGGAACAGCTCTTTCGTTGTTGTTCAATTCATGCAGTAAAGATCCTGTAATTCCTGAAAATGAGACAGATAATAAATTGCATGAAGATCCTTCCAAAATGACTATCCGTCTTGTGGAATGTCACCTGCATGCAGACTGGAATGAAATACAGAAAGTCGGTGGACCTCACCAGAATCCGGAATCTCCGGCCAAGCACATGAAACGTATTCAGGAAATAACTTATGAGCTGAAAGCCGGCAAGGGTTGGAGGCTTGCCGAAGGCAGTCAAAGCAAGTTCTACGTGCAGAAAAATGGAGACTACTATACTTATGGGAAATACACCCCGGCTCCCGTTTATTTGATGTTCATCTATTACTATAACGCCAAAGGAGATTTGATGAACAGCCAGTTTATAGAAAACGGGCAGGATAATATTCATCAACATTTCTTCACGCCTGAAAATGTAAAACCCACATTTGACGGTCAGCCGGAAGCCGATGACAATGAACCGCAGAAATTGGTGGATTATCTTTATGTGGACACTACCCCCTGGGACAAGACCAAACATAGCAAGGAAGCTGAAATAACAGGAGACAGTAACCCGATAGGTTTGAAAGGAGTTATCCGTTTTTTGAAAGACCGTAAGGAATTCGACCTGAAAATTCGTCTTTATCACGGCTACAAATCCAAGGGCAATCCGGAAACAGGTACTTTTGATCCGTTCTATAAACCTTCCGGAATATTGATCCAGCGTGGTACATGGGATATCAACCTAAACATTCCGGTAGTGGTGTTCTGGAGCCGTGAAGAGACTGTGGGGGTAGACGAAGACACGAACCCCGAAGGGGTGGAAGAAGACGGGCTTGATGAAAAAAGTAATCGTGCCATACATTCAATTATGGGAACCTTCAATCTTACATGGAAAGAAGCGCTTGAAGAGTTTATAATTTACACTTATAAGTCAGGGGATGTGGAAGCCGGAGCGATTTGGCTTTGAAAATCGGTTTGGACTGCCATAAGTAACCATAAAACTGCCTGTTGTGACATTGGTGCCGGTATTGTTTCAACAGGCAGTTGTTCCTGTTAAACCGTTTCATCTTTTTTTGCAAGAATGAAACGGAAACAAGTGCCATTCGGCAGTGCCTCCAATGAGAACTGCCATAGGGCATTGAAAAGAAAATCATCTCGTGTTATAAACGATTAAATTCATGCTGTTTATTAGAATATTCAATATATTGTGAGATAATGAGTCATAATATTGTAAGATTATAAGAGGATTTGATTCTATGAATATCAGGAAATGGTTATTTACAATTCACATTTAAGATAAAATAGAGATTTTACAATGGAAGGCTATAATAAAAAAGTAATAATGAGTTATTGGACAATTTGCAGGATGAAAACAACGAAAAAAATCTACGTAAAGGTTAGCATTATCTTTTTATTGGGAGGAATTTTACTTTTTTCTTCATGCGAGAAGGAGGAAAATCAAAAGATAGAAGCCAACCGGAAAACATTATTCATGTATTTGCCATGGTCCTCAAATTTGACGAACTATTTTTATAATAACATATCTGACCTGGAAAAATGTATAACGAAAATAGGGCTGAACAATGAGAAAGTAATTGTTTTTATTTCTACCGGTAGTACGGAGGCCATGATGTTTGAAATTGTGTCTTCTCACGGGAGATGTAAACGTGAAATACTTAAAAAATATAAGTCTCCGCCTTTTACGACAATCGATGGGATAACAGCAATTTTAAATGATGTAAAGGCATTTGCTCCGGCTTCTGTTTATACCATGATTATAGGATGTCACGGTATGGGATGGCTTCCTGTTTATGAGATGAAAGTGCGTTCCGCACCTCACATGAAAATGCATTGGGAATATCAGGGTGTTCCATTGACACGTTATTTTGGAGGACTGACCGCCGAATACCAAACAGATATAAAATCTCTAGCCTCCGGTATTGCTAATGCAGGCATGAAAATGGAATATATTCTATTTGATGACTGTTATATGTCATCTATAGAGGTTGCCTATGAATTAAAGGATGTTACAAAATATTTGATTGGTTCTACCAGTGAGATGATGGCATACGGAATGCCTTATGCCGCTATTGGGGAATATTTACTGGGGAATCCCGATTATCAATCGGGATGTGAAGAATTTTACAATTTTTATTCAACCTATGAAATAATGCCTTGTGGGACATTAGCAGTAACGGACTGTTCAGAACTGGAGAATATGGCAGCCATCATAAAAAGTATCAATAGTAAATATTCTTTTGACAAATCCCTGAGGGGAACAATCCAACGTTTAGATGGTTATACTCCTGTAATATTTTATGATTTTGCAGATTATATAACCTCACTCTGTAACGATCCTATATTATTAAACCAATTTAGAGAGCAGCTAAATCATCTTGTTCCATATAAAACCCATACAAAAAATTTCTACACTATGGCCAAAGGTATTATTCCTATCAATACATTTTCCGGTATAACAACATCCGATCCGAGTGACAATCCTATGACTGTGCTGAAAGAAAATACATTATGGTATAAAGCAGCGCATAATTAAAGTTGATAATAAGATGAAGAATACTAAACTCCCAAGCCTGCATATTTTATAACTTTTTGGTTATTGTCTGTTTTTGGAAATGGTATATATAGGAATTGAGAACTATCATGCAGGGAATCATGCAAAAAAAGTATTTATGGTTTCTGTTGAGATACAAAGAATGTAATAATAATTATATTTCTTCTAATAAAAGCTTTCCGCATCGAAATGTGTTTGTTACTCCTAATATTCGCAATATGAAATATAAAATTATAATTGGACTATCAGCTATTCTCTATTTTACAGGTTGTTATAACAGGGAACAGACCCCTCGCCTTAGTGAGGCTGAAAAGCTAATGCAGAACAACCCGGATAGTGCATTAGCAATACTACAAAAACTCAAACCAGAAGGCAACCGGGCTGAACAGGCCAGATATGCATTGCTCTATTCCGAAGCTTTGGAAAAAAAACAAATGAAAGTTACTGACGATTCATTGATCCGCCAGGCTTGGCAATATTATAAACATTACCCCAAAGATTTACGTCACCAGTGTAAAACTCTATATTATTGGGGAAGAATTAAATTACGCACAGGTGATAAACCGGGAGCATTACGTCTTTTTCTCAAAATAGAAGAGAAACTGACAGATACCGATGAATCTTATTACAAAGGGCTTTTATACAGACAGATCGGTGAAGTATATTATAAACAAATGAACTACAGCCGGGCATATCATTATTTCCACGAAGCCAGAAATAATTTCCGCCAATCGGGTGATATCCAGGAGGAGACAAAGGCAACCCTTGACATGGCAGCCGCTACTTTTCACTCAAAAGATATAGAAAAAGCAATAAGGCTGTATTCGGCGGCTCTTGACTTGGCCGATGAACATAATAACAGTAATCTGATAGAAGTCAGCCTTACTAATCTTGCATCACTATATGTGATATCCAAACGGCATATATCCAATGACCTGTTACAGCGAATCGAACTTTCCGCCCGACAGGATACGGTATATGGATATCACACATTGACAGATGTAAGTCTTTTGAAGAATCATATAGACAGTGCACGGTATTATCTGGAGCTTGCAAAGGCGCACACTACTGATATTTGCGACATGGCAGAACTACAATACACTGCATACCATATCGAAGCGCAGGCTAAAAATTTTGAAAAAGCAACGGACAATGTACATCGCTATATCTACTTGAACGATTCAATAATGCGCTCAAACATGCAATTCTCCGCCGGTATGGTCGAGCGGGACTATTTTAAAGAGCGAACAAAATTCGCCCAATACAGAATGAAAAACCGGACTGTCTGGGAAATAGCTATAGCAGCCGCTACCTTTTTTATTATTGGAATTGCCTGGTATATCGTCCGCCAACGTTTACGCATGCAACGTGATCGTACCAACCATTATTTGTTATTGACAGAGAAAGCCAATTCCGAGTACAAGGCTCTTACTGAACGCGTGAAAGAACAGCAGACTACGGAAAGTTATTTAAGAGGATTGGCTGCTTCACGCTTTGACATTGTCGATAAACTTGGAAAGACCTACTATGAACGTGAAAATACAACATCGCAACAGTCAGTCATATTTAATGAAGTAAAGCAGATAATTACAGATTTTGCAGAAAACAATGGCATACTGCAAGAACTGGAAAAAATCGTAAACACTTGTCATGACAATGCCATGTACAAGCTCAAGGAAGATTTTCCAACTATGAAAGCTTCCGACACCAGGTTATTATGCTATATTTTTGTAGGATTTTCACCGCAAGTAATTAGCTTATTCATGAAGGATACGGTGGCTAATGTATACGCTCGCAAGTCACGGCTCAAATCACGTATTAAATCTACGGAAACAGCTAATAAAGAATTATTCTTAAGCCTTCTGGGATAGGTATTTCAACTTTATACTAGGTTCCAATGACTAATGCATCATCCGGTAATTAAATCTAGAATATGTTCAGATTGTTTTTGCCATAATACCGGAATGATGTAATTGTAGAATGGTTTTGTCATGGAGGTAAGCCATAACAGGTTTAATTCTCCTGGGAGGTATGTCCGGAAAGTATGAAGATGCTTTCATTATAATATCTGTTACTATTCCAGTCAATTGTCAGAAACTTATTGATTGCCCTATATTTTTTAAGGTTGTAAATCATCTGTTAGCGTCGTGTTAGAAAAATAAGAAGAACGAAGTCTTTATGTTTTTGTATTATAATGTTTTATGCAATGCGGACGTTAGATTTGTGGTTTCATTTTGTAACTCGTGATTTATGTGTTATTACTTTTGCAACCAGGAAAAACAAAACAGATGTGATAATATAAAACTGTTTCTTGTTCATTAAAATACTTCATTTTTACAGGTTGCACGTAGAATAAGAACAGTCTTATTATGATGACACAGCTTTTCATCCGTTTACTTTGGGTGCATGTTTTGTTTATCCACTTAAAGTTTGAGTTATCCTAGTTTGAATTATGAATTTGAATAGAAAAAAGTACTTTTTATGTTTTGCCTGTGTCTTGGCCTGCCTTGTGTATTCAGACAAGGTTTCCGCGCAGTTTTATTCTGTCAGAACCAATCTGGTGGGTTTAGGTACGGGGAATCTGAATGTGGAGGGTTCCATGGCTTTTTCCACGCATTGGTCCGCCCATCTTCCCGTACAGTACAATCCTTTCCGTCTTTGGGATGACGGCAAGCTTAAAAACTTCACAGTCCAGCCTGGTGTGCGTTATTGGATGCGCGAAACTTACGGAAGGGGTTGTTTTATCGGGCTCCACGGTGTGTTCTCCATATATAATGCGGGTGGTCTGTTCGGACATCGCTACCGTTACGAAGGCACAGCTTTCGGCGGCGGGCTTTCTGCGGGGCTGGTGCGCCCCCTTTCGCGTCGCTGGAATCTGGAGTTCGAACTGGGTCTCGGTGTTGTCTGGGCCGACTGGGAACGTTACCGTTGCGTGAACTGCGGTAAGCGTACCGGCAAGGGCTCCGGTGTCTATGTGACACCCACACGTACCGCCGTTAATCTGGTTTATCTTTTCTGAAACCATCTTATCTGTTGAAACAAGATATAAAAAGTTGAATGATGAATAAGTATCTCAAATCCCACATAACGGCCGCCGCTTTCTGCGCGGGAGTGTTACTGGCCGTGTCCTGTTCCACTTCCCGCGAACCGCGGACTATGCGGCTGTTTATGCAGTCCGGCCGTCCTAATATTTTTCTTCCCCACGAGGAGAGCGCACCTTCCGGAGTGCTTGCCGAACAGGTGGGGTTCACCACTTCTTCGGACACTCTTCCCGGTGAGTTCGAAGAGGTCTCCGACAGTACGGATGACGTATGGAAAACCATACACCTGGGCGGTGTTGACATCGTCGCTGCACGCACGGTCGTCAAGCAGGTCACCATGCGGGAAGGTTCCGTGCGTTTGGAATTCAATATCCATGTCCCTTCCCTCCTGATTGACAGTTGCTGGCGTGTCACACTCACCCCGATGCTCTGCACCTCTGACAGTTCAGGCTTCCCGCTACCACCTGTTGTGCTTTCCGGTTCTTCCTTTACCCGCATGCAGGAAGCGGACTATAAGGCGTACAGGCTGTTTCTTAATGGAATTGTCGATCCTTCGGCTTATGATAGTGTGTATCTTGACCGTAAAGGCATCAATAAGGATATCGCCTGCCGGCAGAGGTTCTTCTATGAACTTTACGGCAAGGAGCGCGACCGTCAGCTTGCCTACGAGAAGTGGAAACGCCTTGCCCTTGAACGCCAGAATTTCTGGAACACGCGTACGCAGGCCAACCGTGCGACACTCCGTCACCGCCTGGAACGCAAGCGGATCGAAGAAAGCGTACGGCGCTATGTGGCTGGTCGTGACACGCTCGGGTTGTGGGCCTCCTATGACCGTAAATATCATCGTACGGCCTCCTTTTGGCCGATGTACCGGCTGGAACGCGAGCTTACCGCCGATCGTGTACCTTCGAAATTCCGTGACCTTTATAACGGGGGGGCGCAGCCTGTCCAACATACACAACTATGTCCTCACCGCCACCGATTCGATGGACATCTCCCGCCACCGTTATTTCTACGACCGGATTGCCGAAAATGAGATGAATGACCGTAACCGTGATGAAATCCGCCGGCGTATGATTCCCTTCCCCTATATCGACTCCGTGATGGTCCGCCAGAATTCGGATTCAGTTTCCGGACATGATTATATCTACAACTATGTATATTCTCTGCCCGTCACCGATGGAATGAAAAAGCTCCGTGTGCGGCTAGAGTCTATCGTGGAAGCCACCGACCGCAGCACATGGCGGCCTGCCGCCTCGGACACGCTGCTCTTCATTGTGGCCTCGCTTAGCGACCTGGTTGACCGTTCCGCTCTGGACCAATATGTCATAGCTTCTGCGGAGACAGACTCTCTTGCGGCAAGCGGTCCCGTATATACTCCGCAGGGAGAAGAGTATGCCGAAGCCTTGCGGCTCCTTTCAGAGCGACAATACCGGCAAGCCTTGCCGATATTGGAAAAACGGCCTGACTATAACACCGCCCTTTGCCTGACACAGCTCGGTTATCATAAAGAGGCTTCCGCTCTTTTAGACCAGTTACCCGTAGATTCCCGCAAGGAATACCTGCATGCTGTGGTAAGCGCCCGGCAGGGCGATGATTACTTAGCAGTGGAACATATGCTTGCGGCCTGCCGCATGAATCCCAATCTTGTCCTGCGTATTCCCCTGGATCCGGAACTGTCGGACCTCATTCCCAAGTTCTTCGGGCTCCGTATGGAACTGGACAGGATAGCGGAAGGGAAATAGTAAAAAGTAGAAAGAACAAAACAGGAAAAAAAGTATAAGTACGAATTAAATATTAACAAGTGTTTTATTAGTGTTTATTTTTTTATTAACAATTTAATTACAATGATTATGAAAAAAAGTTTGTTAAGCGTGTTTACAATGGTTGCTATGGCTGCAGCATTCACCGCGTGCAGTAACGATGACATCGAAGTGCCTGACGTAAAGAACGGGGAAGCGAGAAGCGTATTCATGAAGCTGGAGTTGCCGACGCTGACGAGATCGACCGAGCCTCCTGTAGCCTCGGGAACGGTTGCTACGGTAAGTAATCTGCATGTATACTTCCATGACGGGACCAGCATTCTGAAATATGTGAACGCGACTACAACCACTCCCATCACGATTGCGAATCTGACTACCGGTACCCAAATAACGGATGTACCCGCGGCGGCTACCACTGTAACGGTATGTGGTAATATTCCTGCCGGAACTTCATTGCCTACAGGTGGAACCGTAGCTGCATTGAAAGCTGTACAACTGGAAATCACAAGCCAGTCTGCAGTTGCGGATGTGGTGTTGAGCGGCGATGACAAACCCCTGCAGACATGGACTACCGGTAGTCCGGCCCTGCCTTATGCCCCTGGAATAACGGACGGTGACAAGTATGCCGAAGTGGAAATCGGTCCTGCCGTGGCACGTGTCGAAATCGAAGGTCTGGCGACTACGGCCTCCAGTGCGGTGGATGGTTTTACGCTGGAAGGAATCTATGTGAATAACTTCTTTGAAAAGTTCAACCTGGCCGGTACCGTTGTGGGAACGAAAGTACAATATGGTGCTACTCCTGCTGCCTATGCTCAAGGACAGGGGCTTTACACCCCTGCTAACGCTGGAAAACTCTTTGACCAGTCTGCCGTCGCTGCTACAGGTATCCCAAAGGAAGTCATTCCGCCAACTGCAGGGCAACGTTGGGCATATCAGGTTGTTCCTAACGGTAACAGTACTGACGCGAACGAGCAACTCCAGCTCGTATTTAAGTTGAGTAATTTGGCTGCTAAGGCCGGCAGCAGCGTGAATTTCGGCACAGGTGACCAGTTTATCACCGTGAGAGGATTCAAAGATGGCAGTGGCAATATTGTAGAACTGGAAAAAGGAAAGATTTATACTATCTCGAAAGCCGACTTTACATTTGACGAGAGCAACCTTTCCACAATACCTAATACCAGTGCTGTCAGCGTTTGGTTGAAGGTGACGGTAAAAGCCTGGACGGTCGTTCCTGTCAAGCCTAATCTCTAACTGTCATACCATCAAGGTATATTGTATTTGTTTGTTTCTTTTACAAGTCCGTTTGCGTAGAGGAGATTTTTAGCTCATTTTACTAGTTCACCAGTTCCTCTCGCACGGCGGAATGTAAGCAGGTCGTGGGTGTCTTTTGCCCTGACCTCACGACCTGTATTTCTATAACCTGTTAAATCATAACACGTATATTCATATAAAGTCATAACCACAGTTATTCACCTAAAAGATACTACGCATGAAATTGTATAAAGCTATACGCTTCCTGATGCTTTCCGGTATTTTAACCTTAGTCTTGTCGAGGTGCATCAGGGAGTCCCTGGAGGGCTGCCCTCTGGATACCCTGTTACGATTTACCTACAAGCCTCGCGGCTCTGCCGCTGACCTTTTCGGAGAGCGTGTTCAGAGGGTGAGGCTGTGTGTGTACCGTCCCGATGGCAGTATTGAGCATATGCAGACGCTGGAGAAGAGTGAACTTGACCGTTTGCAGGGTGTTGAGATGTATCTGCCGCAGGGAAACTACACTGTCGTGCTCTGGGCGAATGCTTCGGATGCACAGACCAAGCTCGGCGGCTTTTCCGAAGGAGAAACCATAAGGAACCTTTCCGCCTCACACCCGCATGCGGAGACTTCCGCTTCCATCCCCACGCTTGATCGGCTTCTTTTCGCTGTCACGCCACTTACGGTCAGTGAGCACGAGACTGGAGACCATACTGTCAATTTCAGCCCCGGCACTATCCGTGTAAGTCTTCACCTTGATGGTGTGAGCGTGCAGCCTGTGGTACACATCACGGGCATGGAGTCAGCCTTGCGACCGGTGTTCGACGAAACCTCGGGCACATGGCGTCTCCAGTCCGTAAGCCGGAACAAGACATTCCAGCCTGCCGTAGCATATGATGTCACCAACCGCCATGCTAATGCCACGACTGACATCCCCCGTTTCAAGGCCGATACCCCCGGCATGGTGGAAATTATCGATCCCACCACGGGAAACCATATCGTGCCCCCGATTTCGTTGGCAGGGCTTATTGCCCGCTACCACATACCGATGGAGGAAGATATTGAAGTAACCATTCCTATCGAGATTACCTTTACAAACGGTCATGCGAAAATAACGATCAGGAATTGGGAAAATCAGAATGTAAAACCCGGAGGAGTGTAAAAAACGCACCGGTCAATCATGAAATGCAAATCATAAAACAATATATTATGCCAAGTAGTTCAATCATCATACCGTTCCGCAACCTGCTGTCGGTCCTGTTATTACTGCCGCTCGTACTTTCGTGCCGGCAAGACGAACTCATTCTTCCTGTTCCGCCCGTGTCCGGCAAAGGTGAGACGGCCGAAGTGACACTTTCTGTCAGGATTCCCGATTTCCGGGCGGCGAATACTCGTGGTGTAGACGAGAAAGGGATAACAGAGATTACCGTACTGATGTTTGCCGATGAAGGCGGTACGGAGAAAGTCAAGGTGAAATATGATATTCTGGGCAGCTCGTTGCATACACTTTCAGGCTCTTCGGATACGAAATACTTCTCTGTGCCCGTTATTGCGGGCAGATACAAACGTATAGCTCTCATAGCTAATGCCCAAACAGAACTGGCAAATATAACAGCCGGTTCCACCTATGATGCTCTTAAGCAAGTGGAAGTCGTGGGTAGGTTCGGACAAGAAGGTACGGGCACATACATACCCATGTACGGCGAGCATGCCCCGGCGGGAGGCTTTGAACTGAAAGCCGGTGTGTCGCAAACCATTGCGCAGGAAATACCGCTTATCCGCATGCTGGCGAAGGTGGATATCATCAATCCTACAACTTCGGGAGCCACGACAGCTGCGGGAAAGGTTTACTTCGTCAATTCCGTAGGCAACGGACGCGTTTGGGTAGATCTTGCTACATACAATACCACCGCTTCACAGTCGGGATACATGACTCCCACACTGCCTGCCACATCGCAGCCAGCAGTCAGTGGCGGGCACCCGCTTGAGGGAACTGCAAACACCGCATCTCCGAATGTCATCACTTATTATTTGAATGAACAGTCGGCTATCTCCGGCGGCAGCCGTCCTTGTATAGTTATAAATCTTGCCTATCAAGGAAGAGAATACTACTACTGAATGGATTATACATGGGACGGTATCAAGGGCGGTGGCACGAGTCCTTACGAAAAGGGTAAATACATGCCCATTCTGCGCAACCACCGCTATATTTTCACCATCAAGGAAGTGAAAGGGCCGGGGTTTGCCACTTTGAACGAGGCTGTAACCAGCCCGGACAACTTTACCAACCATAACATCGTAGTAGTGCCCATCGTGATAGACGCATTCACAGATATAACGTTCAATGAATCGGGGCATTTCTTGGCAGTGACCCGAACGGCGATGACACTTCAAGGCAAGCACGATGCCACAAGCACACAGAACAAATTTTCTGTGCGCACCAATTACCCCAGTGGGTGGAAGGTCGGTGCCTATAATGCCGACGGAACAACAATTTCAGTTTCTAATTCATGGCTGAAACCCAGTCAAAACAGTGGGGCGGCTGGCGCCACTCTCACCAATCCGGTTACGGAGGAATTGCAGGCCATCACGAATGGCAAGGGATTCAAGGATGGTTATCTGTAGATACGGGCTGGACGACTTTATACTAAAATCAATATTAAGCAGATCGGTACGCCTTTGGATTATGTTGCCGAATATAACCTCGCCGGTGGCTCTATCTATAATTCTCCTTTCATTTCTTCCGTTCCTCCGGGTATTTCTCCCACTGCAGCCCAGACTGACCCTAATCTTCATTGGGCTTCGAGCCATAGCAATGACCAATCCGGTTATTATAATTGGTACGTGCTCACAGGAGAGAATAATGATACTTACAATCCAAATGCCAAGAAGCTCTTTGATGATGTCTTTTTTAAACTGGGGCATCCCGGTTATGGTTACCACCTGCCTTCCCGCTGGGAGTTGACGGGCGTTTTCTCCTACAGCGGTAATACCCAATATGATTCCCCTACTAATACTTCTAATGTCAACGAGGCTATTGAGTTCGGTGGCATCAAAAAAACTTTCGCCAACGATTATTTCTCTTCGGGTAACGGTGTTTGTTACGCTCTGCGTTTCAAACAAGGTACCGGTAATCCTATCGATGATTCTTCCCTATCCGATTTCCCTCTTGCTACTGATAATAATATGGTTTGTGCTTACCGTTACACCCGCGTGGGTTCGTTTGCCAACCATGACTTTACTTCCCTATTGAAAGTGGATTGTGTTTACTTGGGCAGCGCATTTACAGGAAACATTAGCACTATCAATAATGATTCTTGGTGGGATAGCCATACTTCCGAGGCTGTCGTTCGTATTTTTCCGGCTGCCGGTTATATCTCCTTCCCAACGTTCATTTCGAGTGGTTTGCTCGAAGCCCGAGGCGAATATGGTCGGTATTGGTCGAGCACGGAGTTTCCCAGCCTCCTCGGCAATGCTTGGAACGTGTCTTTCTACTCGTACTCTGCGTTCGCGAACTACAGAGACGTTAAACACCACGGGTTTTCCGTTCGTCTGTTCGCCGATAAATAAGTAAGACGGTATATGACCGATGCAATTTAGTTTGTAAGAAAGTTGATATAAAAAATAGATATATTACTAAAAAAAGAAGAAAAATGAATATAGGATTTCAGACTTCCGGTTTATCCGGTTTCACCCGTGTGGCATATCTGTGGAGGCGACATGCCTCAGCTGTGCTGTGGATTGCAATGGCGGCGCTCCTTCCGACCGCTTGCAGTGATGATGCGGAGCAGTCGGTGCCGCAAGCGAACGGACATACAGCCGTTATTTACCTGAACTTTAAAACCGGTGCTTCAAAACAGGCTGCTGAAATGAACACCTCGCAAAGTTCCGAAACGCGTGCGCCGCTGACACGTGCTATAGATGAAAATGGAATCAATACTGTAGATGTACTTTCATTCAAGGTTGATCCTGCAGATCCTACGAATATAAAGAAAGGTACATTCTTCTACCGTGCACAGGGTACATACGATATCGGCACACAAACCGTACGTGTACAGCTGATGGGAGCTCCCGAACATCAGACACTCGTGGTGCTTGCCAATGTCCGTGAGCAGGTGAATACCCTTGCTGCTGCATTCGGAGAACAGAAAGAGGGGGTAATGAACCGCCTGGCATTCGATGTCGGAACGGATGCCGCACCCGACTTTACGAATGGCATACCCATGTGGGGCGAGCTTCCCAACCAAGCGGTGGGCGAAGGTTTCTCTCCCTCTGGCGCTCCCCAAGAGGTGACGATGATACGTGCGGTAGCTAAGTTCACGCTTATCAATCCTCTTGAATCCGACCTAAAAGGCTTTTTCTATTATTACAACGATCTGCGGCTGTACAATTACCGGGCAAAAGGACGCATTGCACCGGACAACTATAATGTGACGGGCAAGCAAGTGAATACTCCCACCGTACCCGTCGGGGCACGGCAGACACGGGGTACATTCACCTCATTGAACAGCGATGTGTCACCCGGGAATATCGGTATTTTCAACGGCTCACAAAAGACGTTCTACCTGTGCGAGGTGGACAACAAGAACCGCCCCTCGGGCGGGAATGCGCTGGACGACCTTTGTCTGGTTATGCACGTGAAGCCGTATCTCACCGGCTCTAAGCCGTCGGTAGACGGTTACTACCGCCTCGACTTCAAGGACTACGGTTCGGGAGTGCCGATGGATATTCTGCGTAATCATGAATATAAAGTACAAGTGGAAAGTGTGGACGGGTTGCCGGCCCAAACTCCCGAGGAAGCTTTCAAAGGAAACCATACCCTTAAATGCCGTATCGTGCCGTGGAACGAGGTACAAGAAGAAGTAATAGTACGAGGGAACAAACGGCTGACGGTGGACAAACGGGTGTTCGCTTTTGACGGTGATATCCAAATAAGTGTCGCTTCATTACCCGTAAATATAACTACAGAGAATACCAATTGGCAAATAACCGGAAAACCTTCATGGATTTCACTCAGCCAAACCTCGGGTACAGCGGGAGTACCAGCCACGGTTACTATTTCGGCAAACAGTAAGAACTTTACCCAGAATATGCGTAGTGCTGTCCTTTCCATACGAACAGGAAATTCTGCTAACGAATTGGAATATCGTTTGCATGTAAGCCAGCAACCGGCTTGTGGTTTCGGAAATTCCATGAAACTTATGCGTATCGGTGGCAGTAACTATCAGACTACCCGTATGGGTAATGGTGGTGTTTGTTGGATGATAGACGCCAGTAGGGAAGGAGGTCCTAATATGGCTGCTCGTCCTCGTTCATATTCTTTGGCACCAGCTATGGTCGGACCCATTTATTATGGCAGTATTCCCCAACGTGCCTGCCCCGATGGCTGGCGACTCCCTACGGCTTGGGAGGTTATTAATCTGATACAGTCTATAACAGGCTCTTATCCTGTTGTATTTACTCGATTGATAGAAAGCGGTGCGGGAATAGCTAAGTCTTTTCCAGCCATATCTGCCCCCGATGGTGGATATGAAGAAGGCGTTTTAGCTATCTGGACACAAACTCCAATGATATATTCATCACCTCAACGACATTCTCCTGCCTCTGTATTACATACAGGAATATATTGGAATCCTGATATCGGAGCTGGAAAAACAGCGCCCACATATAGGGTTAATCGTAATAGATGGGCCTTAATGCATGGTGCCGGTAATGACATTCATAGTCCGGCCGGGTTACCTGCAGGGTTTAATGAATATTATGGTTATCATTATCTGCTGGGCGGTAGTGTCCGTTGTGTGCATGACCAGTAATTTAACCATTAAACAAACAGCACCATGAAACGATCAACTGTTTTAGTCTTTTTGTTTGGACTGTTTTTGGGGGGCTGTGGCAGTTCCCGTCAGGGCGGTGAAGAGGCGGAAGTTGTGCGACATTACGAATGTCTGCTGCGCGCCCTTGCAACAGATGATTCATAACTCTGGCGTTATTTTCATCTATTACATCTTGATATTCACTTCTTTCTATTACTCTGCCATTTTGATTTTGAGTACATTTTTCTCTTATTGAGCAATTTACACAAGCTGATGTTTTATATACTTTTGATCTATAATTGGGACGGATTCTCCATTTCCCTGTTGTTGTCATTTGTTCTCCACAAGGGCAGATATAATAATCTCCGTCATTTATATAATGAAATTCAGCCAGTGGTATGGAATTCGAATTAGGTGATGTTGATGGCATAGGCGATGAATAAGTACATATTCCTGAATATTTACAGGCTTGTAGTTGGTCGCCGCTAGTATAACCGGCATCGCTAAGTGTGTTGAACGAATCTAATTGTAGTAGTTCCTGGACGGTCAATGCCGCTGTTGATAGTTCTCTTTTATCAGTTGATGCTCCAATATGAGAGTGAACCAATAATTTGTGTTTACTATCAAAGGCTGCTTGAACCGCATATTCAACTCCTGATACATTATTGGTTAACATTAATGCTCTTGAATCTTTGTCTGTTAGACTTATTTGAGTATCATTACTATTCTTCAATTCCGTATCAAGAGTTTCGTATTTCTTACGCCTGTCTTGTTGTAATTTAATCTTAGATTTAAGAAGTTCTTTTTCTTCTTCTTTATCAGTCTTATCTAAAGCTACTTCAAATTCTTCAATACGGTTATCTATATATTCAAGATGTCTGTCTATCTTCTTTTGTGTATAATTGTTTCTGAGACTATTTTGGGCAAATATCTTGAAAGAATCTATACCTATGGTTTCGCCTTCTATCAGACCCATATCCTTTAGCATAAGGACAAACTGCCTAAAGACTTTTCTAAAAGCCTCCGCATTATTTTTTTTTTAATAAGCAATTGTCCGAAAAGAGGGCATTAAGCCTCCTAATAGCCACCATAATTCCACATTTACTTTACAGGAAGTGTTCCAACTTTCTTGATGATCTTATTGAGTGCTTATAACCATATAAATACAATTTTAGTAATGTTGCAGGATTATACGGTGGTCTCCCTTCTGATTGAAGTTTGACATGTTTAAACCCAAGCTCATCTATAGGCAAGATATCCACAAATAAATCGATAAGCCTGCTCATCACCAAGAATGTTTTTCTCATAATCCAATAACTTTAGAAATTATTAATATCAACGTAACAAATCATTCATCTTTCAGATCGACAGTCGGCAAGTTAAAAACTTTTTCGATGCCAATCCAGCTTTCTGCCGCATCATCAAATAGCGTTTCATATTGATCATGGAATCCAAAAAGGTCACTAAAGAAATATGTTTTCAGTGTTGGATACATGCTTACTTTCCATTCGTTGTCAGCTCCATCAGGTACAGAAATAATAAAATCTGTGGACAAGCTACAAGTGGTTATCCCGGCCTTAGCACCTCCATTGACAGCACTCGACGCGTAACAAAACATATTAAAATGTGAAGAAGGTTCGCGTAAATTAAACTACCACCTAAGCTGTGGGCTTCCTTGGGCCGGATTGGTTCTATTGATAACTTCAATATCATTTATTGTTTCCGTATGGCTATTGGAAATGCTTATTCCTCCTGAAATCTCTGGTCCAGTGACACTGACACTTCCTCCTAACTCGAAAGAGACACTGCTGGTATAAGAGCTCTGGCGTTCCGTAGTTTGCGGGGAATGTGCATGAATAATGGCACCATTCGGGTGAACCGGAGCGAATTCCAAATTTACGTCAGTCAGGCAAAAGCCATACCCTTTCATTTTCAGAGTACTGACCTTGGTATGCCATTCTCCATAAAAAGAAGGTTCTACATAGGCTATAAAACCCAGATTTACCAAATAAAAATGTTCTTTCCGGTCTTTGCTATAAGCGGTCCATATCTTAGCTTCTACTTGAAAATTATCGGTTGTCCCTTTACCTTCATGTCCATGAACAGGAGGTGCGGTATAGCTATTTTGACCGATAACGATATAGGCAGATATCAAGTTTTTCAAATCCGACGAACCGTTTGACGGAGCTTTCGGTTCCAGGGCTCTTTGTAAACTTTGACTTGTCATGTCGCAATGAAATCCCTGCCCGTATTCATTAATCGTCTGTACAGATTCTTTGCCATCAGCTCCGGTAGCAGTACTGAGCGCATTGAGCTTGGAATAGAATCCGCTCGCCGACGGAAGCGGTCCAGAAAATACCCACAGCGGCAGTTCGTCCGAATAAGACTCATCTTCCTTCGCATAAGGATTATAGCAATCCAGCAACGTGCAGACGGTATTAAAATCCTCGTTCGTTCCTCCCTCCATCATCATCACGATGCTCCGCTTATGGAACATATCCTTGATGTCAGCCAGCAAATCGGTATCCGACTGAATCCGGTCAATGTCCTGCCGGGTAAAGAAGAACGCGTCGCCAACCTCCATCTTCTTTCCCGGAGCATAAGGAACCGCCTCCTTGTAACGGTTTATCATGTTCTCGGATATCATATGGTCTTCTTTGCTCCAGAACGAAAGGTAATAAAGCGTGTTGTTGTGTGTTACGCCTAACTGGTCGGTAGTAGGCAAAGGATCAGTTAGTTTCTCGGGATCATTTACATTGTCGGGGGCGTAGTCATCCTCGTCATCGCCGCACGATGTAGCTACCGCAAGAACCATGTAGCACAACAATAAGTAATGAAGTAAATGAATCTTTTTCATGACTTTTTAAAGGAGAATCCTATTGTTTGTATTATTCAAATTCAAGCTGTAGAACTCATTTGCCGCTTGAAATAGAGTTGTCTTTATTTGAAGTTATTTGGGTAGCATTTTCTTTTACACACGTTAAAATCACCCATAAAACCCTGTTTTACTCTTTTTGGAGATGACGCAGGCTCAACCGACAAGTGCAAAATAAGCGAAAAGATTTAAATTCAGCCCGATTCTTGCCTATAAAAATTGTCTCAATTGTCAGAATCGCACATCTTTGTGGTTTAGAACATTTTAGTTTTGTAGTTTAGGCTATTTTTTGTCGTTTGGGCTATTCCTCCATCCATAACACACCGTATTATTCCGCCTCTGTTTTCCTCCATTTAGGGGTACAGCCCGCATTTTCCTTGAACAGCCTTATAAAATGGCTTGGTGACAAAAAACCGGATTTCTCGGAGATGTCGGCAACCGTCAACCTCGGATATCGCGCAAGCAGACGTTTCGCATATTCTATACGAAGTCCGATAATCCAATCGCGGAACGACATGTCATACGTAGTTTTGATGTACCCGGACAGGTAGGTACGGTTGGTATGAAGCACATCTGAAAGCTCCTTTATGGTAAGGCCGGGCCGGATATAACCGTCCGCATCGATACAACCTTTGATTTTTTTCGCTATTTCGGCATGGAAAAAAGGAGTATCCTGCCTCTGTGCCTGTTCCCGGTTTGTGGTGTCACACAGGTCTTCCTCTTCAGAAGTCATGCCATCTTCCATCGCGTTTTCCACCTGTTCGTAAAACAGCAGATAGTTCAGATAGCAAAGGAAGAGATAAATGTAAAACGGTACCGATGACAGAATCCAGATATAGACGTATTCATCAGGCAGGAATGTCAGCAGTCCGCATCCCACCCCGAATGTGACAGCCCAGTAGGTGAAAATGGAAAGCCATTTGATATAGGCACCGATGTCGTCCGCACGGGTGTCATCGAAAATGCGGATGACCCTGTGATAGGCCCGGAGAAGCCTACGGGTCAAGAACAGCCCATAGATAACCAACCATGCGGCCAAGGCAAACATCACCGTTGTCTGTAAACCACCTTTTGGTAACAACAGCAGAACGATGCCGGAAAGGATGGAAAACAGTATCCATAGACAGATATGCGTCCGTAACCGACGTTTGGTGATATAAAAGCGGTCAAGCAGAGTGGTGAGGGCCGAACTGAACAACCAGTAGCACAAAAAATAGGTGGACAGGTTCATCAGGATGGCGGCATCGGTATTCTTGAACCTGATTCCAAAAAAGAAATGTACCGAATAGTTGGCGGCAAGTAACAGTATGGCTACCCCCATAATTCGCCGGGAACGCAGATAATTATTGAAAATGGCTTTTTCCGAGGTTGGAGCCAACAAAAAATAAAAGCCGAAGAACAACATCAACGGTAGCGCAATACAAAGTGAATAACTGTATATAGATGGTTCCATTTTATTATGCCTAACTATTTTGAATGCAAAATTAGCGAAAATACTGAATATATGGCGGATTTGCCATGACGATTTACTTTCAACACCCTATTTTGATATAATCGAGGGCTTGTTGTATGGTATCCTTGCCATTATGTCATATTGATGGAAAAAGCAGGAAAAGGAATGGTATGTTCCCAATCCTGCCATATATATCCGCACACTCGTTCACATTTTTATACCTTTCGGTTTGCACTCGTCACGGACGTTGAATCCCGGCCGCCCGATGATGATGTGGTCGGCAATAAAATTGCCAGACGGACTGCGTTCATTCACCGAGCTGCGTATCTGCGGCACATCTTCGGTGTGTTGTGGAGATACGTTTCGTACACCTTCCGCATCCGGTTTGACCTCCTGTCCGTCATTCTCCTTTTCGGCGACTTCGGGCGTAGGCGGCTCAAGCTCCAACTGTATCTTTCGGTCGAGTGCTGCAAGTTCGGACTTCAACTGTTTCAGTTCGTCCTCCTTCTTCCATACCTTCCCGGCTATCTCCTACAACTGTGAGACCTCCTTTTCCTGCACCTCGTTCTTCGCCTTGTACTGGTCAATGATGGACGGAATCCTCTCCAATGCGTTCAGGAAATTGCGTGCGGCGGCTACCGGGTCAGCCATCGCCAGCATGCAGCCTATGTCATACAAGGATACTGATACTACGGGAGAACCTGTCGAGCATGTGACAGAACCGGACAAGCAAATTGCGCATTCGGCTCTCGGTGACTACGGACCATTCAGTGTGAAATATGCCACGAAGGACTTTCTCAGCTACGGGAACAAAAAGTTCCGCATATAGATTCTGATTTTGCTTGTTACAGATGGAAGCAACGGCAATATGCCAGAGGAGGCCGGGCTATACAAAAAATAAGGGGCTGTACACATGCGTCAGCTCCTTGTTTTTAAGGGGTAAGCGACTGCTCAACTACATCTTGTGCATTCAATTTTTCAGTGGGATGCACTCCATTGTAAGTGCATCTCAATTTCCATATACCAACTTATCTCAGGGTTGTCATTGAGTGTCAGTCTCGCTTTTTCCCGTTTTTTCCTGCATTTTCCCGGAACTGTCCTGATTATTTTCTCCATACATCCGGTAGCAGTTCCTTCAGGTCTCTGTCTGATTTGGGAGCCAGATAATAGGGGAGTTTACTGATCACATCATTCAGCCACTCTCTGGGGTTGACACCACGTTCCTTACATGAGCCAAGCAAGGAACAGATTATAGCCGTATTCTCAGCCGCTTCGTGGTTTCCGCAGAACAGCATGTTCTTTCTTGATATGACCAGTGGCCTCAGGGCATTCTCACAGCGATTGTTGTCAATGAAAATTCTTCCGTCATGGAGATACGGTTTCATTCTTGGCAGCAGGGAGTAGGCATAGGCTATGGCTTTTCCCATAAGACTTCGTTTTAGAACTTTAGGGTATGTGTTTTTAAGCCAGAGTTCAAAGCTGTCAAGCATCGGTTTGGATAGACGTTGGCGTAATTCAGCACGTCCTTCATACGGGAGTTCCTGTTTATCCGCCATGTATTCCACATTATACATATCCTGGATAAATTTGAGTCCCTGCATGGCATATTCCAGATTTTCTTCCTTGCACAGCTCTATATGTCTGCGGATATGCGCGAGACACCCACACAGACATACGTCCTCCCCATCCTCAAAGGCGTCATAAATGGGATGGCCGTCACTTTGGAGATATCCTTTGAAGTTTTTCAAAAGCCTGACCGCAACTTTTTGTGAACGCGATCCGTTGTCGTAATGGAAGAAGGCAGACGCGGCACAGCCGCTCGGACTATCCAGATGTATTCTTTTACGGCTTTATGCCTGTCGTGGTTTATAACCGGAAGCGTGGTCTCGTCAACCTGGAAGTAATCTGCGGCCAGTACTTTCTTCCTGAGTTCCAGATAAAGTGGCCTGAGAAGCTCGCAGACCGGTCTGAACCAGCCGTCCAATGTGTTTTTGGACAGTTTCACACCCAGATGTTCCAGCTGTTTCACTTGTCGGTAGAACGGGACATGATATTCGTATTTCTGTAAAAGGACCTCAGCGAGCATGGAAGCCCCTGGCATACCTTTATATATGGGCATCAGTGGCATGGGAGCGGTTATTACAGCCTTTTCTCCGTTATCAACGGCCTCCATTTCATTTTTCAGGGCGTATGTGGGACGTACCGTGTCTTTCACATAGAGGTAGCCGGGTTTCATCTCAAGGGTCCTGGTATGTTCCTCGCCTATCTTGACGTATCTGCTTAAATCGACATTCTCCGGTTCGATGACGACTGTTACAACCGGAAGGTTATCCATGACGACCCGGTTACGGCGCGGCGTTTTATTGGCGGCCCGGGACTTGGGGACGGTAATCTGTTCAGCCGCCCTGCTCCGGGCATCTTCGATTTCCGCCTCTATCTGTTCCAGGTCGCCATAGTCAAAAGGGAGCTTCGGGTCTCCGTTATCGACAGGCTTGCATTTCTCACTCATCTTTCCGAACACCTTCCTCTTCAGCCATGCCAGGGAGGCGTTCAACTCAACTATCGTACCCCGGAGTTCTTCTATGGTCCTTGCCTGGGCTGAGATGATCTCACTC
Organism: Bacteroides sp. 1_1_30; assembly: GCF_020982715.1. Classification (NCBI taxonomy): domain Bacteria; kingdom Pseudomonadati; phylum Bacteroidota; class Bacteroidia; order Bacteroidales; family Bacteroidaceae; genus Bacteroides; species Bacteroides sp. 1_1_30. Next base: position 64,503 of record NZ_JAJKHN010000011.1, on the reverse strand, counting down.
TGTTTACGGTTGATATCCAGCAGCTGCTCCATTGAGGGTTCCACAGCTTGTCCGGTTGCATCTTCTTTTGCCATTCAATATCTTTTTTTTGATGATATAAAGATAGTCAAAAACAACAAGAAAAACAAGCCTTCAAGCTGTTTGTTTACAACTGTTTTACCAATGCTTTTTCAAATTGGAAAGCCGTCTTTGCCTGCCTTTGCTGACATCTTCATTGATGCCTTCCACCATAACGACCAGGTCACTCCAGGTCATGGGGTAAGAACGGGTGGCAGGATTATAGGCGGGTATCTTGAAGGTGCCTTCTTCAAGCAGTTTCTCATAAAGGACCAGACCGCCCGGTTCGGCATGGAGCAATTTTATCTTGGTCCGGAAACGGTTGTAGAAAATGAATACCTCCCCACTTCTGATGTCGCCTCCCATCCTCTCATGCACAAGGCCGCAAAGAGTGAACATACCTTTCCTCATGTCCGTATAACCGGGGCACAGGAAATATCTCATGCTGTCATTTAGGCAGAACATTGGCATTATATATTTTAGAGATCAGATTCAGGGCAGCTTCACAGCCGGAAGACCCTTTAAACTTCAACTTCAATCCGTTGGGTAATTCCAAGGATATTTCAGAGCTGTCCTTTCCTTTCAAGGGAAAGGGGACGCTAGGCTGGGGAGATGGCAGGGGAGCCTCGTGAGATATACCGGGGGATGGCGTGTCGCCATTGATTACTATGGGGACAAAGCTGTCTTTAACCCCTAAGCGGGAGGCTTCTGCCAATAACTCCCGCTCCGTTATACCGTATTTTTGTTTCCAAAGATAGAATCTACTACGGCTATAACCTTCATTCTCACAAAAATCAGCAATGGACAAACCACTCTGCTGCTGACGGAAAAGAACGGAGATAAATTTTTCTCTGCTCATCATGTGTTTACGTCGCTGCATCATAGGATATTATTTTTTTTGCAGCAAAAGTAAGGAGGGAAAATGAACTGTAGAAGATGTACTTACTCAGGCGCTTACTTTAAGGGGATATTCGACTTTTAGCCCCCAAAAAGATCAATATTGTTATGTACAACCGTCCAACCTGCGGGTAAAGTGCGCAACTCGGATCTGGACAGCAAGCTGAAAAGAGGCACAAGTATGTAGGCAACCCTGTTATAGCACCGGAATCTGCTGTGTCGCATGAATCAACCGTAGTCCCCGTGAAAGGCATGGCTATACCGCCAAGGGCTGTGGATGAAGTCGCAATGCGGAAAGCCGTCCTTTCCCAGGCAGTTCTCAGGAAGTCTTAAGAAAGAGGGGATAAACATCTGATACGGACAACTCGCAATACGATACGCAACGATGAAAGTGGTGAACAAATCTGGCACTAACGGATGCGCCTCTTTTATATGATTATAATATTAACAAGAAATGCCCGCCATTGTTCTTAAATGCGAATTATAACTTCTTACTGTTGGAAGATTATCTATAAATCGGGCATGAGGGTAAGAGTGCTTACAAACAATTCGGCCCGCTTTATTGGGGGCTGCCAAACCTCGACCGGCACCTGTACCACCCGCGGATATAAATTCGGACCGGAGGTATGGATGGTATTCCGCACACCGGACCAACGTACCCTTGCGGACAGTCCCGAGCCCGGCAAGCCATAATTCCGTCGGGTCAATTGAACAACCGCCTCTCGGAATATGTTCATATCATGGGCCGGTCCCGTATGCAGCTATTTTCCGGGGTACATGACATTGAGGACATACCGCCTGATGCCGACATCCGAGGTTATGTTTAAATTTGTATATTAATTTATATTTTTATATATTTGCAACAGTTGTTGTCTAATTTACATCAGAATGACATGTGTTCGGAATATGGGAAGAATACTGTCCGCATTCCTCATGCTGGGAATTTCCTCCATGTGCGGAGCCCAGATATATAAATACTTGGGAATAGAGGACGGATTGAGTAACCGGAGGATTTACCGTATCCAAAAAGACGGGAGGGGATACATGTGGTTCCTCACCCAGGAGGGGATGGACCGTTATGACGGCAAGCGGATCAGGCATTACACTGTTCTTGACGGCAATCTGAAGGTGGCCCCGCAAGTCAATCTGAACTGGCTCTACACCGACACGGAGAACACGCTGTGGGTTGTGGGAAGGAAAGGCCGTATTTTCCATTACGACACCCTCCATGACCGTTTCCGGATGGTATACAGGATACCCGGTCTTCAGGATGACTTCGCCACGGGCATGCTCTGTTACGCCTATATGGACCGTGGGGACCGCATATGGCTCTGTCAGGGTGACCATATCATCCGCTATGACACCCGCACAGGCATTGCGCAGCGGCTGGTCTCCCGTTTAAGAGGTGATATAACCGCTATCAGCGAGACGGACGGTACAAACCTTTTCATCGGTACCGTGAACGGACTTTTTCCGGTACGGGAAAGGGACGGTGTCCTTGAGGCGCTTGCGGACACGGACAGCATCCGGACGCCGGTCAGCGAACTCTACTACCACCCCGGTTCGAAGAAACTGTTCGTGGGAACCTTCAGGAAGGGCATACTTGTATACGGAGTGTCCGCAGGCAGTACGCTGCGGAATGTGGCCGTCAACCGGATCACCCCTCTCAATGACCGGGAGCTGCTGATAGCCACGGGCGGAAGGGGGGTATACAGGATGGATATGGACTCGCTAGTGCCCAAACCCTATATAACCGCCGACTACGCCAGCCACAACGGCATGAACGGAGACAATATCAATGACATTTATGTGGATGGCGGGGACCGTATCTGGCTTGCCAACTACCCCGCCGGAGTCACAATCCGGAATAACCGCTACCAGAGCTATGAATGGTTCCGGCACTCACCGGGCAACAGCCGGTCGCTGGTTAACGATCAAGTGCATGATGTCATCGAAGACAGCGAAGGCGACTTGTGGTTCGCCACCAGCAACGGGATCAGCCTGCTGCAGCCTGCGGTAGGACGGTGGCGCTCCTTTCTCAGCCGGTCCGATGGGATACAGGATGGCGGGAACCATATCTTCCTGACGCTCTGCGAGGTCTCGCCGGGTGTCATCTGCGCCGGCGGGTACGCTTCGGGCCTGTACAGGATCGAAAAGAAAACCGGGAGGGTGGAATACTTTCCCCCCTCCTTTGCAGCAGAGGGGCGTCCAGACCAGTATATCAATGACATCGGAAAAGATTCCGGAGGATGTATATGGACAGGGGGCTGCCACAATCTCAAACGTTTCGATCCCCATGACGGCACAGTACGCCTGTACCCGGTCCCGGGCCCCATCACCGCCATACTGGAGAAGGCTCCGGAATGGATGTGGATCGGTACCGGCATGGGGTTGTACCTGCTTGACGGGCACGGGGGGACCTGCAGACATATCGCCTTTCCAGTCGAGGCGGTTCATGTCTATGCACTGTACCAGGCACCGGACGGGCTCCTGTATATCGGCACCCGCGGGGCGGGACTTCTCGTCTATGACAGCGTGGAGGACAGGTTCGTCCGCCAATACCAGACCGAGAACTGCGCCCTGATATCCAATAACATCCATACCATTGTCCCCCGTGCGGACGGCACCCTGCTACTGGGGACCGAAAACAGCGTGGCCCTGTTCCGGCGTGAGAGCGGCACTTTCAGAAACTGGACGGCAGAACAAGGGCTGGCAAGCGTATGCCTCAATGCCGGGGTATCCACTTTCCGGCACGGGGAAAGCTTCGTGTTCGGGAGTAACACCGGAGCCGTCATGTTCCCCTCCGACATGAGGATACCCGCCCCGCATTTTTCTCGGATGCTCCTGCGGGATTTCATGATCTCCTACCGCCCCGTCTATCCCGGGGACAAGGGATCCCCCTTGAGGGAGGATATTGACAATACCGTCAGGCTGGAACTTGCATATGACCAGAATACCTTCTCCCTGGAAGCTGTCTCCATCAACTACGACTATCCCTCGAACATCCTATATTCATGGAAATTGGAGGGGCTCTACGAGGGCTGGAGCCATCCGGTCCAGAGCGGGCGGATACAGTTCACGAGCCTGCCCCCAGGCAACTACACCCTGCGTATCCGTGCCGTCTCCAATGAGGAGAAATACAAGGTGTATGAGGAAAGAAGCCTCGGTCTGAGTGTCGCCCGGCCGCTGTGGGCGGGTACATGGGCCATTGCCGGATATGCGTCATTGTGTGTGTTGGCTGGGGTGGTGTCTTTTCGCGTTGCCATGTTGCGCAGGCAGAAAAGGATATCAGACGAAAAGACGTGCTTCTTCATACATACTGCCCATGATGTCCGTACTCCGCTTACGCTGATCAAGGCTCCGCTGGAAGAGGTGGTGGAGAAAGACATGGTGAAGGCGGAGGGGATGGACAATGTACGGATGGCCCTGAAAAGCGTGGACGGACTTCTGGGATTGGTCACCAGCCTGATAGATTTCGAGAGTACGGACAACTACACCTTGAGACTTCATGTCTCGGAATATGAGCTCAACAGTTATCTGGAGACGACCTGTGAGGCATTCCGCACATATGCCTCCATCAGGGACATCGATATCACCCGTGAGAGCGGCTTCCCTTACCTGAATGTCCGGTTTGACAAGGACAAAATGGACTCTATATTGAAGAATATACTGTCCAACGCACTGAAGTACACTCCACGGGGCGGGAGTATCCAGGTCCGTGCCTTCGCGGACCGGCATGTATGGGGTGTGGAAGTGGAAGACACGGGGATTGGCATTCCACCTGAGGAACGGAAGAAACTGTTCAGGAACCATTTCAGGGGCAGTAATGCCGTCAATCTGCAAGTGGCGGGAAACGGTGTCGGACTGATGATGGTACATAGGCTGGTAAGGCTGCACGGAGGCAGGGTCCGCGTTACCAGTACCGAGGGGAAGGGGACCATGGTATGTGTTATTTTTCCCCTGAGGAGCAGACGCCTTGACAAGGCATGCCCCGTTGCTTCGCCCAGGAAACAGGATACCGGGGAAACCCGCATGGGACCGGATTGCGGCCCCATGCGTGAGATCCTTCCAACAATGACCGGCGGGGACCGGCAGCGTATTCTTATTGTGGAGGACAATGACGATTTGCGGACCTACCTTGAGGGGCTGCTGAAAGAGGAATACCTGGTCCAAACCTGTTCCAACGGACGGGACGCGCTGCTTGTGGCGAGAGAATACAATCCGGACCTGATACTTTCGGACGTTATGATGCCTGAAATGGGAGGGGACGAACTTTGCGCGTCCGTCAAATCCGATATTGAGACATCCCATATCCCGGTCATGCTGCTGACCGCCTTGGGAGATGAGAAGGACATGCTGGAGGGGCTGGAAAACGGAGCTGACGCCTATATCACCAAACCGTTTAGCATAAACGTGCTCAGGGCGAATATCAGGAACATACTGGCAAACCGGGCACTGCTCAAACGGGCATACGTCGGTCTTGAGGACGGAGTCGGACAGGTTCCGCCGGACTGCCACAATACCCGGGACTGGAAATTCATGGCCTCCGTAAGGGAATGCGTCATGAAGAATATCGACAACCCCGGTTTCTGTGTGGACATGCTCTGTGGCATGCAGAACATGAGCCGCACCGGATTTTTCAACAAGTTGAAGGCGCTCACCGGCCATGCCCCGGCTGACTATATCCGCTCCATGCGGCTGCAATATGCGGCACAACTGCTCAGGGAAAAAGACTGTTCGATAACGGAAATCTCGGATGACTCGGGGTTCTCCGATGTCAGATATTTCAGGGAGGTGTTCAGGAAGTACTATGGAATGAGCCCGAGTGAGTACAGGAATTCGATGAGAGGATAACATCACGGGCAGACAGACTCCAGGATATGGCAGGTCTTATTGTCGGAGATGGTGTATGTTTCGCTCCGCACCGACAAGCCGGGCACGGTTAACTCGTTCACCGTAATGATGAAGGCGAACAGCCGCCCTGCCCCAGTATTGAGGCTCGTGCCTGATAGGGATAGTAGAAATAATAGTGTTCGTCCAACAGCCCGCCTGTGAGCGGTGTCGGACTTTCAGTTTTCCATACGAGACCGCCCGTGTCGGCATCCCTCTCGGCTGTCAGTTTCACGTTGGAATAGACTGTTTGAGTGCCCCGCACCACGTATAGGCCGCAGGCCCCGCCTTCGGAAAACTTGGTTTGGCAGCCATTCTCCACAGTACGGGTGGTTTTGCGAACAGCCGACGTATATCCACCATCGGTAACGGAGAAAGTAAGTTGCTGCGCCTTGTCTTGGTTGCCCGGGAGCTCTTCTTGCGTACAGGCGGCAAGCGATAGGAGCACCGCCGCCGGAATCGAATGTAGAATGCTTTGCTACAGTTTCTTTCTTTAATGTGATTAAAAAGCGCACACGGCCAGAAACCTAACTTTATAAGTACTTATCATTACTTTCCAGAGTGGCATCTGGAAAGTGTATGGCATATGCATTGTTAGGGCTATAATATGCCTCCGTAGACGACCAGTAAGAGGTGGTATAAATTGGCGTCGGACCGCCGGCAGCGACGAGGGATGGGTTGACTATATAATTCCAAATTTCGGCATTCGGAAAATCTTTCATCATAATCTTATCATCAGTAAGTCGGGCTGGGGTTAGTCTGCCTGTGGGGTCAGTGTCTTTCGGTATACAGAAGACGACACCGGCGACCGTCTTGCCCGCTACGGATTGCGGCTTCGGGTCTGCGATGACCTGAGCTTTCCCATTGGGATAGCGTTTGCGCAGTCCGCCGTCCGAAGTGCTCCTGCCCGAATAGATGTAGTCCCCAGCCTTCACTTCATCGGCAGTGTAGTGTATTGTTTTGGCTACCGCCACATTCTCCTCGCCGCCATCAATCCAGGTGTTGCCCGGCACCGTCTGCACCACGTCTATTTCATTCGTTTTTCCTCCGTGACACCTTCGCCCGCCATGAGCGTGAACTCTACTTTTGCCATGCGGTGGTTGAAACGGAGGCTGACGGCTTGGTCATAACCTCCCACTACGGTGACGTATAGAAGGCCGAAGCCGGCATACCCGCCACTTTGGTCGATATCGGCATTCGGAGTCCGTGCCGTGACACATGTCTCGGTAGTGCTCTTCCGGTAAATGGTGTTTTCAGCATCCTTTGGGACAGTATTGCCCGAGGCGTCCATTACGTACCTTTGGAGGCTGAGCATGCCATCCAGCATCACTCCTATCTCCTTGCCGCCGGCACGGGGGTGCGGTTGCGCCACCTCCGCTGTCAGTCGCAATGGGTACTTGCCATCGGGTAAACGTGTAGTAGATTCTCCCGTTTCCATCTTGCCGCAAGAGACGAGTAGCCCGCCCGCGAGCATCAACATCGGCTACCAGCCGCTGATGCGCATCCATCGTCCGGAATATCCTGTTCCTTTCACATCGTTATTTTTCTTTGTTTTATGTGGTTAGAAAGCGCACACGGCACGCACATTGAGTGCGCCGTCCTTTTCGCTGAGCTGTGCGAAGGCATTGTAGAAATACACGCTAAAAGCGCCATTCTTATTACTGGGGCTCTCCGAAGAAGACCAGAAACGTTTATGGTTATTGCGCGGTGACAATGCGTCACCGCCAACGGCGGAGATGGAGACTTCGACTATATCCCTCGTCTCTGTGTTGTCCCGTGTGTACGCAATATTATCGACATCCTTATAACATAGCATGTGCAGTTCCTTTACCGACGGCAAGAACCATCCGGTGCTGTTTGCCGGGGCTGGATTATTTGCGATAAATGTTTTCAGGACCTCAGCAGGATTGACCAAGGCATCGGTTTTGCCGTTTGTCTTGCAATATCCGTTATACGCCCACAGCACTTTCGTGTTCTGGTAACCGAGTATCCTGTTTATGTTGCCGGTCGCATCGAAACCAGTGGCAATGTTTACGTACTCATCCTTATCGACAGGATTGAAATCTGTTCCTCTTTGAAAATCCGCCACCCAGTCGTTAACGTTTTGCCACGAGACGTTGCCCGGAGCATCTTTAATCGACACGGCAAGGCCATGGGTGCAATTGGGATGTTCTTTCACCATAATCTTGTCGAAATCCAGAGACGCCGGCGTGATCCGTCCTTCAGGATTGGTCTCTGCCGGTGTCCAGAAGACGATGGCCGCCACGCTTGCCTTCTGCTCCTCGGTCAGGGTAGTACCCTTAGGCAGCAGGTTGCCGTCGGCGAGCAGGTAATCTCCCCGTTGCATCGTGTAGTCCTTTACAGTTGTCACCGCGCCGTCCACCTTGTATCTCTTGTAACTGCCGGTAGAAAGGCCGGACGGGGTTATGGTGAACTCCTTGCTTCCCTCGTCATAATGTCCTTCGATAGTCGGTGCGGGAGTCGCGTGATTCACCAAGTAGCGGTATGTACCATCGTTCACGCGCAGCGGCTGGGCAATGCCAGAGAATGTAGTGGCGGGTGACACGGCGTAATCAGGAATCCTCTCGTCGGTAAACTTGTATTTAACGGTATTCGGCATCTCGATGACGGCCAATGCCATACGATGGTTCATGGTGAAAGAGAGGTGGAGGGTGTTGTCTTCCCCTGTCGTTGCGGAGCCTTCGGCAGTCATCAAGTCGGAGGCGGTATATGCCGCATGAGTACTTTGGTCGTCCTGAGGCTGCCAAGCGGAAACCAACGGGGCGAAGAATTCCGTGTCGGTCAAGGCTGAGCCTGTGGGAGTGGCAGTCTTTCCGCTCATATCCGTTTAGTAGGGATAGTAGAGGTAGTAGTGCTCATCCGACAATCCCCCCACAAGTGTCGTGTTGTCCTTGGACTTCCACACGAGGTCGCCCGTGGCGGCATCCCTCTCTGCGGTCAGTTTCACGTTGGAATAGAGGGTTTGAGTGCCGTGCGTCACGTATCGCCGTCAGGCATGTTTTTCCTGCCGCTATGAACAACGGCGGGGGTATATGGTTATCCGGATGTTGCCGATGGAAAAAATCGGCTGGAAGAAGAAATAAATTTCTCGCAACGTTTCACAACAGCTTTGACCTGATGCTTTTCAACACACGCCACACCGTCATGCCTGAGAGCTTTATTCTCTTCCTAAGCAGATAGTTGGCAATCCGTTGCGCTCCCCATCTTCTTGTCTCACGCACAGATTAAGGATAATGGTTTCAATTTCAGGTGTTATCTTCATATTGGCAAGTCTTGATGAACGTTTAGACTTATCGGACAATTCCGACTTGCCTTGTTCTTTCTCGCAATTTATCCAACGGTATAACGTGGAACGGGTAATCCCGCACCGAAGGGCAGTTTTTGTCACAGAACCCGTTTCGACGTATAGCTCAAGCCATTTTTGGCGCATCCGTATATCTTCTTTCATGCAACGAAGATACGGATTAAGATTTGCCAACGAAAAGAAAAAGTGTAGCGTATCTATTGATACTTTGCAATTAAATACTACTCCGCTTTTCAGCCATCTCCTTAATACCAGCCTGTCAATCTACACATTGTTGAGAAGCCATTCATGATTAATATGATCAAAACAACCCTTAATGTCACCTTCCAGTATCCATTGTGGTAAACAGTCTCTACTCAACCATCTATGAAGTGCGCCTATTGCATCCGCAGTACTTCTAAACTTTCTGAACCCATATGAGTTCGCATCCGCTTCACTTTCAGTTATAAGTTCTAAAGCCATAAGATATATCCTGCACGGCTCTGTCCTTCATGGTTGGTATTCCCAAAGATCTTGTCTTGCCATTTGCTTTGGCTATGTTGACCTTCCTCAGCGGGAAGGCCTTATATCCTCTCCTTTTCAATAAACATATAGCTTCTATTTTCTTGGCATCAGTGTCCCACTTCATATGGTCAACCCCTGCCGTACGTTTACCTTTATTGGAAGTTACTTTCCTTATCGCCAATGCCTTGGCTTCGTAGGAAGTGGCAAGTAGGTACCGTAAGGCCTTTACCTTGTTGTACCTCTTTTCTTTGTGGGCCTTTGCTATTCGGACCTGCAGTTTTCTCACTTTACGCTCATATTTGGAAGAATCGATATCTTTTCATGTCGTGTTTCGTACGGTTAAAGATGCACACTCGGCTTTTGCCTTGCTCATTTGCAGTTTCTTCATTTTATTAAAGTTCTACAATCGTTTCACAAAGAATTACCCTGCGGAAGTCTGCCTGATTTCGCATGGGGTGATGTTTAAACCTCTATCCTCCGCATTACACAGAATCATTCACTTTCTCCGCAATCCTTTACCCGCACCACATTCGGCTTTTCTTGCAATTGGCTTACCTGCCTGACATAGACAGGAGAAATACGGGTTTACCAAGTTCCGTACAAGTAACTGACGCCCGACTTAGAGCCCGCCCCTCCACCGCCAGTATGATGTCCGTGTAGCCTTACATTCCCCAAAGACTATCCTGACTACCCACCTTTTGGCTATAGCTTATAAATATCCGTAAGCTATTTCTTTATTACGATGGTGTAGCGATTCACATATGTTACTCATATCAGTCAGCCTAACAGCCTATACATTGGATATTTCTGTAAAGGACTGCATTGTCAAGAGGGCTTCGCACTAAACCATGACTTGGTAAAGCACGCCTCTTTAGACTACTATTGACAGAACAATAGGTTCAGGCACAGTGCTGAACAATTACTTGTACGACTTCTTGTCGCACGGAATACCTAAAGATACAAAAAGGCCAACTAATTCGCAATAATTTGGCTATGAATTAGTTGGCTAATTTTATATTATTTAATAAATACCCCTATTCAGTTCGATTAATGGAGCTGAACTATAAATTTGGACGTTTGCCTTCTTATACAAGATTGACATTCATTGTTTCCGCTATTGTTTTGTTTTCAATCAGCATTCAACTGTATCAACATGAACAGTCGTTTGAAAACTTGAAACTCATTTTCCAAAAACATAAATAATCAACAGATTATTAAAGGTAATCAGTTGGACTATACATTATCTCAGAAAATATATCTATTTGACCTTCATTATATCTTTCAACAGTCCCAACGGCTCATCTGTAGTGATAAAGTCGACTTTATCCCAAAAGTATTGCATGTCCTCTTTTTTATTAACCGTCCATACATTCACTTTTAGCCCCAAGGCATGGCAACTTTCAATCCAATCGGTATAACGGTAAAATTCAGAGAAGTGATAATCCGGTCCGGCACTACCCAATTCTTTCAGTTGTTGTGGAGATAAGTCCCCTTTCAGATAATATACAGGAGTGCTTGTGGGAGCCTGACGGATCAGTTCCTTTAATGCGTGAGACGAAAAGGTGATATATATCATCCGGGGTTCGAGTCCCATCTTCTTTATCATCGAAACGATCTCTTCAACAGCTTTTATCTCCCGTTCGGGTTTACTATGAGCTTTCAACTCCAGCACCAGCTTCAAAGATGTTTTCCGCTTAGCTGTTTCCAGAAGCTCTTTTAAGGAGGGTACGCATTCTCCATTCGCTAACCATAACCCGGTTAATTCCTTCAGAGTGGACTCTTCAACCTTATGCCCTTGAATAATCCCATCATGGCTAACCACCAAACCATTATCTTTTGTCAGCCAGACATCAAACTCCGAACCATAACATCCTATAGAATCCGCTTTCAACAAAGATGTAATGCTATTCTGTGCTGATCCTTGGGTTTTCCAGAAACCACGATGGGCAATCACCCGTGTTTGTGCCGAAGTATTGGCAATCATAAACATAATTGCCAATAAACACATTACCTTTTTCATTTTGTCCTTTCCTCTAATTGTTAGTTATATAAGAGCTGATTCTCTAGTATCCCGGATTCTGCACTAGATTGGGATTTACTTCTATCTGATCTTGTGGAATAGCAAGCCAATAGTTCTTGGGAGCGGTAAAATTACGAACGCCGGTTTCTTTCATGTCCGTAAGTTTATAAAAACTATCAGCGGTTTTTCCGGATAATGTCCAGGATTTCTGATAACGCATCATTTCAGTATGGGCAATTTTCCAACGGCGCATATCATGGAAACGTCTGCCTTCCATAGCCAATTCAATGGAGCGTTCATCATGTAATATTTCGCGCAACTTCTCTCCTGAAGGAATACCACCGGCTTTTGCCCATGAATCTGCAAAGGTAGGTAATCCGCAACGTTCACGTACTTTATTCAAATAGGACAGACTGGCAGTACTCAGTGTGCCGCTATATTCGAAATCCGCTTCTGCATAACTCAGATAGAGTTCGGCCAGACGCATATAAGGAAAGCACCAACGGTTGTAGGTTATTTGATCGGTAGTCCTATTATAGGTATCATATTTAGACACCCATTTCTGACAATAATAACCGTTGTCCGTTTGATACTCATCCTTGGCATTGCCATTATTCTGCTGCATTTCACCACGTCTGCATTTGAGCACTATTGTCTTTCCCTGCACGTCATAATTTCCACGATCAAAGCCAATAGAGGCATAAAAGCGCGGATCACGATTCCTGTGAAAACGTACCGTACTATCACCTGGTGCAATGGAATACGGATCAAGCTTCTTAGTCTCGGGGTCATCTGCCCAAGGTAGACCGTTCTTGGTATAATACCTACTCACACAATCCCACGTCGGGAATAAGGACCCTCTAAAACCTTTGGTCGAATAACTTGTAAATTCAACACGAGGAGCCATATTCTTGATACAGTAGGAAATAGTTCCCTGTTCAGCAAAGCCAAACAGGACTTCATTCCAGTTAAATCCGCTACCACTGATCCCATCACCGACAAAGGCTTCATGATAGTTTTTCTTCCCTTGCTCCAAGTCATTGGTCGAATTTCCATAAAGTTTGTAACCGTTCTCTTCGCAAAGGTCTATGGCCTCTTTGGCAGCATCCATCGCTCTCTTCCACTTTTCCCGGTCATAAGTCTGGTTAATCAGAAAAGTGCCGTCGGGGTTTTTAAAGTCGGAATAAAACTCACTATTCCCATTGACTAACGGCGAGGCGGCATAAAGCAACAGCCGAGCCTTGAAAGCCAAGGCAGCAGAAGAGGTAGCCCTGTTTCTCTTACTTGAATCCCATACGCCAGGAAGTAATCTAGCTGCTTCCGAATATTTATTGGCAATGAAATCGACACATGTATCATAAGGAGAACGGGAGGTCATCATCTCGGCCGGAGAACTTTCCATTGGTATTTCCTTGTCAATAATAACTATCGGTCCATAGTACTCCAGCATGATCTGATGATAATACCCGATCAAAAACAGCGCTTCACCTTTCCACCAGCTCAGGTTTTCGGGGGTAATGTCCGATACCCTATCCAGATTATTAAGCACATTATAGCAATTGCGGATACTTTCCCATACTGCTTTCTTCACAGCACCCTGCGGATAAGATTTTGCTGTATTGCTCCATAATGAGTAATAAGTCGTTGTTGGGGATTCTTCCCCATAAACCAGACTGCGGAAATGAAACCAGCGCGTTGTTCCTCCTTTGCTCGTTATGATTTCGTTTCCTCCGGTAAAATCAGGAAATTGTTGGGGATGGAAATAGTTAGGGATATTCGCGTAGCAAGACAGTACCATTCCTTCAGCCTGATATTGTGTTCGGTAGATATCATCCACGGTAGCAGTACCTTGCGGAACCACATCAAGAAAATCACATGATGCCATCATTAAACAGCCGATTGCCGACAGGCATAACTTTGTATATATATTTTTCATAACTTATTCTGTTCTTAATTAATAATGAAACTGAATCCCGATCTTGGCCGTGCGCTGTAGCGGATATTTCAAACCATTCCCACTTCCCATTTCAGGATCCCAGGTACTGAACGGAGAGAATGTCAGCAAATTAGTACCTGCTGCATACACACGCAGCCACGGGAAGAAGGAATAGCCCAGTTCGGCATTCTTCAGGCGCAGGAAAGCTGCGTTACGTAGGTAATAAGTGCTGGTTTGCGCATTGTTCGTGATAAATTCGGGTGATAATCGGGGATAGGCGGCACCGGCTACATTATTGCTTTCCGACCAGTGGTCATCAACGATATACTGTGCAATGTTATATCCTTTATGGCCCGCTTCGCTGAACGGATGAATATCGCTCATCATTAAACTGACTTTGGCCACTCCCTGGAAAAACAGAGACAAATCCCACTTTTTATACTTCAACGTTCCTCCAAAACCATAGATAATCTCCGGAATTTCAGGATTGCCGATAATCGTCCTGTCATAACCATTCACCACGTTATCACCATTCAGATCTTTATATTTAATATCTCCCACCGTATAATTTCCGAACGACTGTTTGGGAGATCTGTCTATTTCCTCCTGAGAAGTAAACAATCCGTCAGACACATATCCCATAATACTGTTTATCGGGTGTCCGATTCTTGAAGAATAGGGTTCTACATTCACCGGTTCGTCTATCTCCGTAATCTCATTATGTGCATAGGTCAGACTACCGTTCAGGCGGAGCACCCAATCTTTGCCAATTACTTTGCTGTATGCTACACTCATATCCACACCCTTATTCTTTACCGAGCCAATGTTGGCATAAGGCAGCATACCTGTCACTCCCATTGTTGAAGGGACGGACGAACGTTGCATAAAAATTCCACTACGGTCTTCCTTGAAATAATCAATGGTTATATCCATAGATTCAAGAAGGGTCATATCGACACCTAAATTCAGCTTTTTCGATTTCTCCCATGTAGCGTTCGCATTACCATAAATATTTACAAGCGGCCCATTCACGCGGGTACCGCTACCAGTCCACCAATCCAAATTATTATTCATACTGACTTCTGTTACATAGGGAAAGCGAGTGGCAAGCGCATCATTTCCGGTCAATCCATAAGTAGCTCGGATTTTCAGAGTGGAAACTGTTTTTTTTAACGGTTGGAAAAACTTTTCATTAGAAATAGTCCATCCTAGGGCAATCGCAGGGAAGAATCCGAAACGATGCCCGCTTCTGAAATTCTCCGAGCCATTATAACCAAAGGTAGCCTCAAGCAGGTAACGCTGACCAAAACTGTAGGTCAGACGTCCGGCCATCCCTTGCTCACGGTAAGGAAGAAGATCTTTTTCAGCTCCGCCGTCCTTCACTTTCTTGGTTTCTTTCATGTGGTAAACAAGGGTAGCTCCCACATCATGTCCACCAAACTGGCGTGAGTAGTCCAGCGCTCCCTGTAAAGACCAGACACTCTCTGTCGGATCACGCCCGGAATTGCTCTTCAGATAAGGTTCTCCCGGCTCACCGATAGTCGAAGTCTTATAAAGGTAGTTTCCCTGATCATCCATCGTATAGTCATCAGATACTTTATAGTAGAAAGGTACAATCCAATGATCCAGCCAGTTAAAACTGTAATTATAGAAAGATGCCAGTCCGGTGAGTTTTAACCCTGGTGTGACAAACTTCAAGTCCTGTTCGAGATTGAAAGCGGTCGTCATATAGACATAATTTCGTTCCGTATAACCTTCACTCAATTTGGCGTAAGGATTCGGCTCTGATTTTCCCACATCCCACGGATCATTGCTACCGTAGCGGATGTATGTATCCCCTGGTTCAGCAGGAAGTGTAGCAGGAAAACGTACGGGATTCCCATGCATGGAATAGGCGAACAAATTCCGGGTACTTGTTTTGGGGGCATGGTGGTAGAACAACTGCGTATTCATATTTAGCCCCACTTTCGTCGTAGAGGTAACACGGGCTGTCACATTACTCTGAAACAGGTATTTCTTGTTGCGCATACCCACATCAAGCTTATCTTCCTTGGGTTGCCGGATGATACCATTTTCATAGAAGATTCCAGCATTCAGGAAGTAATCCACATTTTTGCTTCCGCCCTTGATGGAGATATTCAAATTCTGATTAACGGCGAAGTCTTTGAACAACATACTGTACCAGTCATTGTTTGGGAACAGGTAGGGATTTGCATTGGCACGTGTTTTATCTATCTTATCCCGGCTATAGAAAGGCTCATACTCTTGGTTATTGGCAATAGCCTGATTATAAACGGCTTCATTATACATATCCATGTAAGTCGGGCCATCTGCCATTTTCTGCACATAGGTAGGCATGGAGAAAGTATTATCAAAGCGGATATCTACAGACATTTTCTCGGAAAGCTGTCCTTGCTTGGTAGTAACGATGATAACTCCGTTAGCCCCCCGTGAGCCGTATAGGGACGTTGCCGTAGCATCTTTCAGCACAGAAAACGACGCGATAGATTCTGGAGGAATATTGTTCATCATCGTAGCGTTGATTTCCACACCGTCAAGTATGATCAGCGGTGAGGTATTCGAACCAAAAGTTGATATACCACGTATATAGAATTTCGCCTCATCAGAGCCTGGTTCACCCTGTGTTTGTACGGCGATGATACCTGGAACGTTCCCGGCAAATGAAGTACTAAGATTACTGGATGTCATCTTCAGGTCTTCCGGCTTCACTGCCTGCACAGCTCCCACGAGGGATTCTTTCTTTTGTTTGCCAAAACCGACCACGACCACTTCATCCAGCATCATACTCCTGTCCGGAGTCAAATTAACGGAAATGAACTTCTTATCTTTTACCACTACCGTTTTCTTCTGGTACCCAACATATGAAATGGTCAATGATGCGTTCTTTGCCAACTGTATAGTGAATATACCGTCCACATCTGTTATAACCCCGTTCTGCGTTCCACTTTCCAATACGGTAGCTCCAATAACAGGCTCTCCGTTTTCGTCTCCCACATATCCTTTCATTTCTGCTTTTACTTCTTTTTGCTGGCTCTCGTCGATCTTTCTATTATCTGCCGCCGTTACAACGGAAACGGGAAATAATGTGAAGGCTAACCATAACAGGATGCAACAGCTTTCGCTGGTAAGGCATCCTTGTTTTACTTTACAGTTCATATATCAATAGATTTTTTGATTAGTAGTGTAGATTTTTCTCTGAAATACAGGGAGGTGTGTCGTAATGCACGATGTACCCTCTTTTTTATTCATTACTATACAACTCTGTTCATTTTCTTTTCTATTATTCATTGTGTGTGCAATTTATTTTATAATTATTTCTTTGACTTTATATAAATTACAGTACAAATTCTCAAACTAAGAATCGTTTATATATACGATAGGAAAACAACTCTCTCTTCCGCCCGAAGGCTGGCTGGCAAAAAAAAGTAAATACCTTGTCATACATCAAATTTAGTTGTTAATATATTTGCAAAATTACCCGGAACAACTCGGATAAAATATCAGAAAATGACCTGATATTATAAAATTTAAAGCAAAATACATATTACTAGTGCGATATGAAATCTTTAGGCAGTACTCCGAACTGTTTTTTAAAACAGCTTGAAAAATAGGAGGGGGTACTGAACCCTACCATGTAAGAGACTTCCACCACTCCATAGGTTCCTTCTTTCAGTATGGAAGCTGCCTGCTTCAAACGGAAAAGGCGGAGATATTCGTTCGGACTCATATTTAGGATTCCTTTCAATTTCCGGTAAAAGTTGGAACGTCCCATATTCATTGCATCCGCTATATCATCAATTTGCAGGTCCGTATTATCAAGATGGCGTAATACATACTCATTTAACTTGCTAATAAACATCTCATCGGCCTTTGTCTGCGCCATTGCATCTGCTTTGATAAAAGGAAATTCAATAAAGTGACGGCGTAATCTTTCCCGATTACTCAACAGATTTGCTACATTGGCACGAAGATACTCCATAGAAAACGGCTTTTCAATATACGCATCCGCCCCTTCTTCAAGTCCTTCGATTCTTGATTCCAGATTAGTTTTAGCTGTCAATAATATTACAGGAATATGACTATAGTCCAGATTTTGTTTCAGATGCTTGCATAATTCAACCCCGTCCATCAGAGGCATCATAATGTCACTTATTATCAGATCCACAGATTTCTGTTCAAGAACGTCCAACGCCTCGACCCCATTTTCCGCAATCAGTACATGATACAATGAAGACAATTGCCTGAACACAAAAGCAAGCATATCCTTATTATCTTCTACAACCAATATGGAAGCAACCTCTCTTTTATCTTTATCAGAAACTTCACGATCTTCATCATCATACCCAGGTTTCTTATGTTGTTCTTCCGAATCATCCGGAAGTGTCTGGTGTAATATTGGAATGGAAAGAATGAAACGGTTACAATCTAGCTCCCGGTCCATCACCAGCATACCTTGATGCAACTCTGCCAAGTAACGAGCCATAGCTAATCCGATGCCTGTGCCCGAGACAATATCTTTCCCGTCCCGGTATTGGACAAAGGCTTTAAAAATATTTTCACGCATTTCGATAGGGACTATATTCCCATCATTACTCATAGAGATAGTGAACACCTCATTCTTCTCATCAACAGACAAATGGAGATAAACGTATGTCCGGGCATATTTCAATGCATTAGCAAACAGATTACTGAGAATTTTGGTCAAAGCCTCTTTGTCAACAGAAGCCAACAATTCTTCCTCTGGAACTTCTACTTCAAGTTTAATTCCCCTTTGCTTTGCCAAAGTGGTGAAATACTTATAAACAGAGTGGACGATAGTACCGATATTATATTCTTTCGGATTCAATTTAAAACCTTTATTTTCCGCTTTACGGAAATCAAGTAATTGGTTTATCAGGTTCAGTAACCTCTCCACGTTCTGATCCATAATTTCCAATTCCATCCTTACATTTTCGGAGAGTTCCCTATCAGCAAGTACATTCTCCAATGGGCACTTTATCAGTGTTAAAGGAGTACGGATTTCGTGTGCCACATTTGTAAAGAAATCTATCTTAGTGGTGTAGAGTTCCTGCTCCTTTTCCTGTTCGAACTTCTCCATCTCTTTACGCTGCTTTTCAATAGTACGCTTCCTTAAATAAAAGAAGAGGGCGAAAAATGTACCGAGTATCAATAGGATATAAATCAGGTATGCCCATACGGATAAATAAAACGGGGGCAATATCCTGATCCCCAATGTGCGTACATCTGGATTCCATACACCATCACTATTCGCACCTTTCACGCGTAACATGTATGTCCCATAAGGTAAATTGGAATACGTAATAGGGCCCTTACCCGCTGTATGCCATTCGGAATCATACCCTTCCAGTCTATATAGCAGTGTATTCATGCTCGGTGACTGATAACTTATCGCAGCTATCCTGAAGGAGAACGAATTCTGATTTGACTGAAGTTCGATATGGTTTGACAAAGTGATACTTTGTTTCAATGGAGAGCCTTTTTCTCCGACTACCACCTTTTTATTAAAGAGCATAAAATCGGTAATCAAAACAGAGGGTAAAAAATCATTATCAATAAAGGAGGAGGGGGCAAAGGAGATGAAACCGTTAATACAGCCAAAATAAATCCGTCCATTCTTATCCTTATAGCTGGACTGGTAATTAAACTGGTTACTCAGCAACCCATTAGCAACTGTATACACTTTAAAACTGGAATTCTTCGGGTTAAAATGCACCAGCCCTTTATTGGTTGAAACCCAGAACAATCCCTTTTCATCTTCTTCAATCCGATAAATGACGTTGCTTGGCAGACCGATACCGTCATAACGGACAAAGGTGTTGGCGGAAGGCACAAAGCGGCAGAAGCCACCTCCTTGTGTGGTAAACCATAGCTGATTTTGACTGTCTTCAAAAATACTCAGCACCTTATTGGATGGAAGGGTGGACGAGTCTGCTTCCTCATGTACGAAATGTTCCCAACCACCTGTACGGACATTCTTTTTATAGACGCCATCGGCATAAGTTGCCAGCCATAAATTCCCCTGCTTATCCTCCTTTATATAATAAACAAACGTCCACCCAAGTTCGGGGACGCGTTTAAAACGTTCCGTATCTGGGTTGTACCGAAACAATCCTATTGTTGTTCCAAGATACAGATCGCCCGCAGTTATCCGGCAGATAGAAAAGATATCACTTGCAATATTATCATAGTGCTTTACAGCGTATGTCCTCAAATCAATACGCTTCAATCCTTTTGCAAAATTCCCAACCCACAGATAATCTCCGTCCAAATACAATCCGTGAACATTATGATAAATATCCGGATGAATGAACGGTTCGATTTTTCCAGTACTAGGATAATAATGGAAAAGCCCCTTATCTTCTGTACCTATCCAGAGTGTGCCGTCATGGGCGGCACAAAACTCCCGCACCCTTTTTCCCATTTTGTTTGATTCTTTCTGGGGATAGACTTTATCAAAGTAGGTATATTGCCGGGGGTAATAATTCACACCCCCAAAATAAGTCCCTATCCACATTCCGCCTTCACGGTCTTTGAGAATCGAATAGATGGCATTGTCAGAGATTGAATAGGGATCACCGTTGACGTTCTGCAAGTGGATGATTTTTGCCGTGTGCAGATTATAGATATAAAGTCCCGATTCGGTTCCTATCCATAATTCGTCATCTGAATAAAATGCAAGTTCCCTGATATAAATATCACCTCCCAATTCATCCTTGGAAAGAAGGGTACGGATAGTCTTATTAGTTAGGTTCACTTCTTTCAGTCCGAATACAGTTCCCACATACATGCAATTATAGGGTCCGGGGAGCAATTTATAGATGTATTCATCTCTGAAAGACACTTTTGAATCTTCTGGAAAAATCGGAGTTAAAGTTTTAAGCTTGTCTTTTGAATAATACAGATTTCCATCACGTATGTCCAACCAGCAGACATCGTCCGAATCAAAATAGAGTTGGCCGGAAGTTTTAAGGTTCAGAGTACCGGACCCGTCCGACTGATAATTAACCAACTGGCTATCCTGGGGATTGTAATAGAAGATTCCCCGCGTCTGAGTTACAACCCAGATACCTCCTTTCTGGTCCCCAGTTATCAGATTGACCGTACAGTCTATATCTATGTTTGAATTACTTATCAGAGTAAAATGCCTGACCTTTTCCATTTGTGGGCAATAGACATATAGGCCTACGTCTGTCCCAATCCATATTTGCCCAAGATTGTCTTCATACAAAGAAGTGATGAAATTATTGCCCAAGGTTCCGGATTCTTTCATGAAAGTCCGAAAAGAGATACCATCATACCGGTCAAGACCATCCTTCGTCCCAAACCACATAAATCCTTGTTTATCCTGAAGGATGGCATGGACCGTATTCTGGGATAATCCATTATTGATATCAAGTGAACGGAATGCATATTGTCCTTCATTCAGAACGGCAAGGGAATAAAGAGGCATCAAAGAAAGAAGTATTAATATAACTAAAATACGTAGTCTCTGCATTGTCTTAATTGTTAGTTTCATTAATTAACATACAACAGGATATAAGAATATCCTGAAAAGTGGATATCAGAGCTATTTCAACAGTATATTCTCAGTACGTCCCGGTGTCAGCAATTCCCAAAGGGATGCTACCGTCCAACCGGGAGCAAACATGTCATTATAATATCCTTTTCCATTCCTTCCATAATCCCAGTTGGTGTGCTGGATCACTTCCGGATAATAACCAACTTTTATCACTCCACACATATGTCCTTTATAAGGAAGTAACTGGCACATGGAAGTAGAAATGACTTCAGCAAAATCAGAGAAACGAGGTTCATTATACTCTTTGGAAAGCCAACGGAGCACATCGGCAAATTCAAAAATAAATACATCAATATGATTATTCTCCACCGAGACATTTCCCCAGCCGCGAGTTTTCAGACCGATATCACCCAACATCTGCCCGGGAGCAAACGGAACGTCCCAGACGTAATACCAGGACAAGGCAAAATAAGCCGCTTTTCGTGTCAGAGAGGCATAGTGGTTATGTTCCGTACCATTTGTTATCAATGATAAATAGTAAGTTGCCGTAGCGGTATAGAGGGAAGCTTCCTTATCCTCACAGTTTGCATCCAGCGTAGAGGAGAAATAGTCAGCCTTTGATATAAGCTCTTTTTCCAGATATTCCGCAGTACGCCGGGCAGCGGACAGATAGCGTTTGTCCTTAAAATATTTATATCCCATAACCAGAGGTAATGTAGCGGATGGAGTACTTCCTCCACTTCCGTCAACAACTGTAAAGTCATCATGGAATTTACGTGGAAAACTTCCATCTGGATTTTGCAGTTGCAAGAACATATCGAGCATTTTCTTTAAGCGTTGTTCCCAATCAGGATGGTGACGTTTATACTTCTGTTCATAATTCAGATAATGAAACATGGCATAAATTCCTTCCGACTGACGACGTATGCTATGCACTGGGCGTTCTTCTTTCACATCACTATCATTTTCCAGATTTACCCATTCACGCAAATAACCGGTTTCCGTAAAGCCATTTTCTAAGTAACTATCAAATATCTTTTTACTGCTAGCTGCAAGGTCATCACGTCCATTCTCATTGCCAAACTCCCATGCATTGAAAGCGTTTAGAAGTACGCGACCGACAAAACCTATCTCTGCTACATTCATGTTGGCACAGGCTGCCACTTTCATTTCAGGGCTGGAGTAATAGGCAAGAGCTTTGTCCCCAACAAAACTTTCCACAAAATAATTGCTCAGCACTCCTTTTATCTCTTCTGGAGAAAAAGGTATTTTCACAGGTTGGGGACGGTATGTATCATAACAATATTCCCAAGTATGGCAAATAAAATCTGAGTAGTCTGTAGCCTGCCCCTCGATAAATTCCCAGGTCAGGAGTACTGTTTCTCCTTTTTTTAGATATTGGAAAGATGTAACCTCCGGAGCCAGCGTCAACTTACGAATATAGGTTTTAGGAGCTTCTCGGTAAGGAAATCCAAAAGATAGTGTTGATGTTCCGTCATGGCTCTCAAAGCCGGTGAACCCTAGGGACGTTTTGCCCGAGAGGATGATTTCGCCTGTTTGGTGGGTAGCAAGGGCATCCCATTGAAAATCGTCCTTGCGTGCCACAGTCATATAACGTCCATCTTTCTGATTGAAGATACCGGTAAGGGGTGAGCTCAGACGATCCTCACGTACCAGCCAACTCTCTGATATATGAAATGAAGGAGCACCTTTAGGAGAACGTAAATTGCGACTATACCAGAATCCTGGTAGATAAAACATACAGTCATTATGTCGGAAGCCTGTTTTCAACTGTTGTTGATAATTAAAGTACACGTCTTCCAATGCCGTAATACTTACTACCATTACACATTTAACATTGTCACGTTCTATTCTCTCTGTAATGATTAATGGTATTTTTTCTTCAGACTCTAACAGATAGATTCCCTTATCATCAACGGCTCCTTGAAAAGCAAGGGAATAGTTTCGTGATTGATTACCGGGAACCTTCAAGGAGACTTGTGCAGATATTCTTTTATATATATCATTAACAGTCCTAGCATCAATAGTAATAGTACAGATCATCAGGCAACAAAGCATACATCTTAATTTTGTCATATAAATCAGATAATTTAGTTTATTAATATTCTTTTAATTTGCGTTCCAAAATTAGGATATTACGTATACAAAGAATGTGATTTTTTGAGCAATTATTATAAGATTTCAGTAGAATTCATAAGAAACAGCCCATTAAGTATTTATTTTTTAATCCTCTATTAAGATCCCATTACAATATACACTTATATTTTTATTGGGATATTTAATACTACAAATGTAAATGTGTCAGAATGCGGGCACAACCTCAGGTCCCTAGCCTTTGTATTGACGAGACTTCTTTAAGCTGCGGAGAATTATATACTGTTGTCACTAATCGTGCGGGACGTGGTGGCAGAGGTACACTTGTGACCATGATACGTGGCACGAAGTCTGAAGACGTCATAAAGGTGCTTGAAATGATTCATGTCTCCAAGCGCAAGACAGCCAAAGAGGTCACTTTAGATCTTTTGCCGACCATGATGCGGATCGTCTGAACGGCTTTTCCCAATGCCACTATGACAGGTTATCGGTTTCATGTACCTTAATTCCGCAATACTATTGTAAATTAAATCTTTTAAGTAGAGGTTGTGTCAAAACGCTGACACACCTCTTTTAAATGCTATTTAATGCGAAATTACAAAAATACGCATTTAGATGGAGGCAAACTGTTTGCGCCATTGGCTAGGTGACATGCCCGTTTTTTGTTTGAATATACGATAAATCCATGTGTGGGATGAGAAACCGCACTCTGTGGAAATAGCGTCAATGCTATATTCGGGGTTGGCTTTCATCATGCGAACAGCCTCATTAAAACGAATGTCGCTAAGCCAGGTTCTAAAATTGGTGTATTCTGACTGATTGAAGTATTCTGTCAGTTCGTTTTTCTTGTATCCCAACTTGGTAGCTAGCGAATAGATGTTAACTTCATAGTCCTTATAAAATCCCTCTTCACACCATTTCTTGAGGGCTAATTCTATTTCCATCTTTCTATTAGCTGTCAAGATATTTGTGCCATGAGTGTTCTTGCCGTCTTTCATGTCTTCTGCTTCCGTGACTTTTGCTTCTGCGTCATTTTCCTCAGGAATGACTTCTTTGGGTGTGATGTAATAGCCCATAGCAATGAAAGTGTGGACGAAAAAGATGACAGAGAGTAATATCAAGGGACCTATTATATATAATAAGGTATTGAAGAGGATTGCTACAGGAAGGAGTCCAGCAGCAAAGTATAGCAAAATGATGCTGGCTTGCGAATAGCGCACGTATGGAATCAAGTCGATTCCGAAATTCTCCATGAGCTTCTGCTTTCGGGCTTTTGTTTCTTTGCGAATGATAAGAATAAAATATGCCATGCTAGCCACAAAAAGACCGAGCATCACATAGAGCATATTGCCAATGTGTAAACTTTGACTTTTGAACATGCCAATGACGAAAACTATGGCGATGAGTATGTATGCCATCATACCACGTAAACAATACCGTCGCACTTTGTTGCCTGTGCTCTCTATGTTGATTATGGAGAGAGTGATGGCAAATGCCACTGGAGTATAGAACAATATGTTGAATGCTGCGCCCACATCGGCACCTTGTGCACGGAGTCCATGAATCATCTGTAAGAGGTAGTGGACGGAGAAGAATAGCATGGATGCAACGAGAATCCATCTTGATATTTCGTAGCGCCACACCTTCCATCTCACCTGCAAACTTGCCATGGCTAATTGCAATGCTAGCATGGCTGTAATGACGCAACATACAAGTTGTAATATGAATAACGATTTCATAGTATTGTTATTACCTTAATTCCGCAACACTATAAATTTTAACTTTTATAATATCCTGAACAACAAAAAGTTCTTGGACAAGCCAAGCGGCAAAGCCGAGCGGCTCAGGATTTTGTCATGTCAAAGGATTCACTTAACTTAGTGTTGCAAAAATAGTCAAACAAAACCTCATCAAGCATGGTAAAAGTACAAATAAAATCCGAGAAACTCACATCTTTTGGTGGTATATTTCCAATTATGGAGAAATTCGACAGGATGTTGTCTTGTACAATAGACTCTACTTTAGGTTTGCGTAGCAAAGTGTATGGCTATCAATATAGCGAGATAATACGTTCTCTGATGTGCGTATATTTCTGTGGAGGGTCATGTGTCGAAGACGTGACCTCACACCTTATGGAAGCACTTTGCTTGCATCCACCCCTCCGTACATGCAGCGCAGACACAATACTTAGGGCCATTCGTGAATTGACCACACCGAATCTGACCTACAGGTCTGATTCGGGCAAAAGCTACGACTTCAACGTGGCTTCCGACCTTAACAATCTGCTTGTCAATGCATTGCTGGCAACTGGACAGTTGCTGCCAGACAATGAATATGACTTTGATTTTGACCACCAGTTCATTGAGACGGAGAAATTTGACGCAAAAATAACCTACAAGAAGTTTACCGGTTACAGTCCAGGAATAGCAACGGTCGGCGATGTCATCGTCGGGATAGAGAACCGCGACGGCAATACCAATGTCCGTTTCCATCAGGAAGACACTCTAAAACGTATTTTTGAGCGTTTGGAGAATGCCAGAATACATATAAACCGTGCGAGGATGGATTGTGGCTCATGCTCTGAGGCTATGGTGGAAATGGTGGAGAAGCACAGTCGGCATTTTTATATCCGCGCAAACAGGTGTGTATCGTTGTATGACGATATCTTTGCCTTGCGCGGATGGAAGACCGAATACATAAACGGTCACGAGTTTGAGATATGCTCCATCATTGCAGAGAAATGGGTCGGCAAAGCGTACCGCCTTGTCATACAGCGGCAAAGAAGCATCAACAAGGAACTCGACCTGTGGGAAGGGGAATATACATACAGATGCATACTGACAAATGACTATACTTCGACAGACCGTGACATCGTGGAGTATTACAACAAGCGTGGCGGTGCTGAGCGTGTATTGGACGACATGAACAACGGCTTTGGCTGGAAACGGCTGCCAAAATCGTTCATGGCGGAAAACACGGTGTTCCTGCTTCTGACCGCTTTAATACGAAACTTTTACAGACACCTCATATCTGACGCAAACATGAAGAGCTTTGGACTTAAACGCACAAGCAGAATCAAAACTTTTGTATTCAAGTATGTTTCTGTCCCTGCAAAATGGATTAAGACTGCAAGACAGCACATACTGAACATATACACAAGCAATGATGCATACATGATGGCCTTCAAATTTGATTTTGGGTAGCCTCAAATCTTCGTGGCCTTTTGCGTATTGCCTCAAGTCGCATCATGGGGTAAGGGGATTTTGTCTCTTGCGACTGCACCATTAGGGTTCTTTACGAAAACGAGTCGTTTTAGAGAGGTATCTGCAACCCCAGATATCAAAAATATTACAGGTTGCGGATTTTAGGATGTACAAAAGCTCTTTTATGAGGCAATTGATGAACTCAGGATTACTTATCGCTGAAGGGCACGGGATTTGGAGAGCGGAGAGCGATGAAATTCAGTGGCGCAGAGAGTAAAATAATAAAAAAGTTGGATTTTTATTGACGCGAATCAATTCTTTTAGTATTTTTGCCTTGTCTTTTACCAAAAAAGATTAATAACAGTAAGCGTTAGGCATTATCCATGTTCAGGAAATCCCCAATTTCAAGACAACAATTGGATAATACATCAGGTGTCCCTATGCACTATTATATCTTGTTAGCATATATAGGCGTGGGGCTTTGTGTATTATATGTTGTTGAGTATGGGGATACTTCTGAACGGTAATACCAAAGTTCCCACGCTTAACTTTATATAAACACAACTTCAGGGAACAGAGTTGTCATATAATCGCATTATGAAAGCAATTTGTTTCAAAACCGGACAGGTCCTGCCTTCCGTTTTCATTCCTCTGTCTGTTACTGTCTTTAGTGGAATTCTCTGCCTTTTTGTTTCCATTCCTGCCCCTTTTCGGGACTTGCGGCTATTATTACACAAATTACATGCCAAACAGTTTCTCTGAATCCATTTATGGCATTCAATAATCCCCCTGGACATACAGAAGAGGAACTTTGGCAACAAATACTCTCCCTGTCAAGGGAATTGCAGGAATGCAGGGCCTGCCTGCACTATCATAATACGCTGGATTACATATACGACAAGATCAACATGATAGAGAAAGAACTGGATATCTTGTTGAGAATGTTGTAGGGATCTTGTGACAAAAAGGCATGATAATTATACATTTTTATGACTATTTGTCTCGCAAGCATTAAAATTCATTTTACAACTCCATAAGAGTCCGATTTACAGATGCTATCACATAAATTCATGATTATTGCAGGATATGAATTACGATTTATTTTGTCTAATTTCAAATATCAGAACAGCCATGGATAAACGAATTGAATATGCGATGAACACATTGATCAATACAGAAATCTGGTCAACTAACCTGTACCTGTCATTGCAGGTCTATTTTGAGGGGCAGCAACTTCCGATATTGGCCTCATGGCTAAGTGCACAGGCACAGGACAATATGGGCAAGGTCTATCAGATGATGAATCGCATCTATCATGAAGGAGGTGCTGTAACCATCCATGAAATCAGGCGCGACATCCGGCAATGGCCGACACCGCTGGCTGCCTTGAACACCCTGCTTGAACATGAACAATATATATCCCGTCAGATATCCGAACTTCACGTACTATGCCAGAATACGGATTCATCCATCCATTCTTTCATCAAGGGGCTGTACACAAAACGGATATATGTAAGTACGGCGTTTATGGAATTGTTGCGTATCCTGGCCATGGAATATGAACGCAGGCTGCCCTGCTTCATATGATGTGTCAAATCGTGTAACCTGACCGGAGTTTATTGTTCACAGAGAAAATAATGGTCTAAAAATAAAACAAGTATCATCCTATGGATATATTCGCATACTCAATGTTGTGTTTCACTTCGTTGTTCACATTGATGGACCCCCTCGGAGTGATGCCGGTTTTCCTGCAGATGACCGAGGGCATGAGTGCCGGAGAACGCCGGAGCATCGCCTTAAAATCCTGCGCCCTCACGTTCGTCATACTGGTACTTTTCACCTTGTGCGGCAGGTTCCTGTTCCATTTTTTCGGGATCTCGACCAATGGTTTCCGGATTGCGGGAGGTATCATCATCTTTAAAATCGGATATGACATGCTGCAGGCACACTTCACCCATGTGAAACTGAACGAGAACGAGAAAAAAGAATATTCCAGGAACATCACCGTCACGCCTCTTGCCGTTCCGATGCTGTGCGGTCCGGGTGTAATTTCAAGCGGCATAACACTGATGGAAGATGCCCCTGAGCATATTTTCAAAATTGCACTGGTTTGCGTGATCGCCCTAGTCTGTCTCCTCTCTTTCATTATCCTTTGCGTGTCAACGCGGCTTTTGAAAATTCTTGGAGAAACCGGAAATAATGTGATGATGAGACTGATGGGGCTTATTCTGATGGTCATCGCCGTGGAATGTTTCATAAACGGGATGCAACCTGTCCTGACAGATATTTTGAGACAAGCACACGCTTGCCCCTGAATATGAAAAATAAAAAATAGTACCAACATTAAAAATTAGATTCATTATGACCGAGAATTTACAAAAGGCCCTGAACGGGCAGATTACTGCGGAATTATGGTCCGCCAACCTGTATCTTTCAATGTCCTTCTATCTGGAAAAGGAAGGTTTTTCCGGCATGGCCCGCTGGATGCGCAAGCAATCGGCGGAAGAGACAGGACACGCATGTGCCATCGCCGAATATATGGCCAAACGTGAGGCGGAGGCAAAAGTGGACAAGGTCGATGTGGTTCCACAGGGTTGGGGCAGTCCCACCGAAGTCTTTGAACATGCCTTGGAACACGAGAGACATGTTTCCAGATTGATTGACGAACTGGTACATCTGGCTTCCGAGGAGAAAGACAATGCCACCCGTGATTTTCTTTGGGGATTTGTCAGGGAGCAGGTGGAGGAAGAGGCGAATTTCCTGAACATCGTAAACCTGATGAAGAAAGCCGGAGAGAGCGGCATCCTTTTCATGGATGCAAAACTGGGGGAACGCCAGTCCTGATTTGGAATAAAAAAACGACTGACATGAGCACGATTATTGATTTGTTGGGAACGCAGGCAGGATACTACCTGGACCATGTATGCAAGACAATAGACAAGAAACTCATCCATATCCCCGAGCCGAATATGATAGACAAGGCATGGGTGGATTCCGACAGGAATATACGCACCTTGGAGAGCCTGCAAGCCCTGTACGGGCACGGGCGTCTGGCCAATACCGGGTATGTCTCCATCCTGCCGGTGGATCAGGGGATAGAACATTCTGCCGGAGCATCCTTTGCACCCAATCCTCTTTACTTCGATCCCGGGAACATTGTGAAACTCGCTATCGAGGGAGGATGCAACGCCGTGGCATCCACATTCGGAGTTCTGGGAGCTGTGGCACGTAAGTACGCCCATAAGATTCCTTTCATCGTGAAGTTGAACCATAACGAGCTGCTGACTTATCCGAACAGTTATGACCAGGTCATGTTCGGTACAGTGAAGGAGGCATGGAACATGGGTGCCGTTGCCGTGGGGGCAACTATCTATTTCGGTTCGGAACAAAGCCGCCGCCAGATTGTGGAGGTCTCACAGGCGTTTGAATATGCCCATGAGTTGGGGATGGCCACGGTATTGTGGTGTTATCTGAGAAACAGCAGTTTTAAGAAAGACGGGATTGACTATCATGCGGCAGCAGATCTGACAGGGCAGGCCAACCATATCGGGGTCACCATCAAGGCTGATATCGTGAAGCAGAAGCTGCCGTCCAACAATGGAGGTTTTAAAGCCATCGGATTCGGTAAGACCGACGGGCGTATGTATACGGAACTGGTCTCCGACCATCCGATAGACCTCTGCCGCTACCAGGTGGCCAACGGGTATATGGGAAGGGTTGGCCTGATCAATTCGGGGGGCGAGTCCCATGGGACATCTGACCTGCATGATGCCGTCGTAACCGCAGTGGTGAACAAACGTGCCGGAGGTATGGGACTTATCTGTGGGAGAAAAGCCTTCCAGAAGACGATGAAAGACGGGGTCTCGCTTCTGAACACCATTCAGGATGTCTATCTGGATCCTTCGATAACCGTTGCATAAAAACTATATGGCATGAAAAGGATCGTATTGTTGAGACATGGCGAGAGCCTATGGAACAAGGAAAACCGCTTTACCGGTTGGACCGATGTAGACCTGAGTGATAAGGGGATCGCAGAAGCCTGTAAAGCCGGTGATATGCTGAAAGAAGCGGGATTCTCTTTTGAGGCGGCTTACACATCCTATCTGAAACGGGCTGTGAAAACGTTGAATTGTGTTCTGGACCGTCTCAATGAAGACTGGATCCCGGTGGAGAAAAGCTGGAGGTTGAACGAGAAACACTACGGCATACTTCAGGGACTTAACAAAAGGGAGACAGCAGACAAATATGGCGAGGAACAAGTCCATATCTGGCGGAGAAGTTACGGCGTGTCGCCCGAGCCGGTGAAGGAAGACGATCCCCGCTATCCGGGGAACGACACCCGTTACGCCGGTGTTCCCGAAATGGAACTGCCACGGACTGAATCCCTGAAGGATGCCGTCATGCGTGTCATGCCCTATTGGGAATGTGTCATCCTACCCACATTGATGCATAGGGACAACCTGCTTGTCGTTGCCCATGGAAACAGTCTGCGCGGGATAGTCAAGCATCTCAAGAATATTTCCGATACGGACATATCCCTCTTGAACCTGCCCACGGCAGTACCTTATGTATTCGAATTTGATGAACGGCCGGTGCTTGTCAGGGACTATTTCCTCGGAGACCAGGAGGAGATACGGAGACGGACGGAGGCTGTAGCCGAACAAGGTATGATCAGACGATAAGAGTCAGTCAATCAGACTGATTTGTATTGTCTTTTTGAATATTTTATTTATTAACAATTTAAAAAAGGAGGTAAAAATGGTACCTGTAAAAACAAATTCAAACTGGTTGCCGAGTATTTTTAACGATTTCTTCGAGAATGAGTGGCTGGCAAAAACGGGAGTTACGGCTCCTGCCATCAATGTCATTGAGAATGACAAGGACTACAAGGTTGAAATGGCGGCTCCCGGAATGACGAAGGATGATTTCAAGGTGAATGTTGACGAAAACAACAACCTGACAATCTGCATGGAAAAGAAAGAAGAGAAGAAGGAGGAGAAGAAAGACAAGAAGTATCTCCGCCGCGAATTCTCTTATTCCAAGTTCCAGCAGACCATCCTGCTACCTGAAAACGTGGAGAAGGATAAGATTTCCGCAAAAGTCGAACACGGGATCCTGTCCATTGAAATCCCGAAAGTGAAGGAGGAAGAAAAACAAAAAACTTCCAAGGCTATCGAGGTTAAATAATTCCATATCTGGAATGGTGTAAGGCCGGACAGGCTTTTCCTGTCCGGAGAGCCGTCCGGCCTTTAACAGGCACTTCCGGAACAGGGAACCGGCACAACCGATGAAGGAATTCAATTTTGAAAAAGAGCTGCTTAGCGTACAGGACGAACTGTTCCGTTTCGCGTACAAACTGACAGCGGACAGGGAGAAGGCGGAAGATCTGCTGCAGGATACCCTGCTCAAGGCAATGCTTCACAAAGAAAGTTACAACAAGAACACAAATTTCAAAGGGTGGCTGTTTATCATCATGCGTAACACGTTTATCAACGGTTACCGGGCGGAGGTCGGTCATACCCGTCTGTACATATCCTCCGATCCTGCATATTATTCGCGGATCATGGACGAGTCCCGTACAGAGGAGGTGGACAGGAACTATGACCTGGAAAAGATACGTAATGCCATCAAAAGTATACCGGAGTCGCATTTCATACCTTTTGAGATGTACCTGTCAGGGTTCAAATACCGTGAGATAGCGGAAAGAACCGGTGTGAGTTTGGGAACCATAAAGAGCCGTATTTTTCACTGCCGGAAAAAACTGAAAGCTATATTGGCAGAATGAAACAAAACAAGAACTGAGATAGATGAAAAAAGATGAATATATAGGAATCCTTACTTCCGGAGGGGACGCTTCCGGAATGAATGCGGCAATCCGTGCCGTGACCCGTACCGCCATTTTCAACGGCTTCAAAGTCAAAGGAATTTACAGAGGGTACGAAGGCCTGATAGCGGGCGAGTCCAGGGAACTTACGACCGAGGATGTGAGCAGCATCATCCAGCGTGGGGGAACCATCCTGAAAACGGCACGTTCCGAAGCGTTCACCACCCCGGAAGGACGCAGAGAGGCATACGATACCATGAGGAAAGAAAAAATCGGGGCGCTGGTAGTCATCGGGGGCGACGGCTCACTGACTGGAGCCCGCATATTTGCCGAGGAATACCCTGTCACGTGCATAGGACTGCCCGGTACCATCGACAATGACCTGTACGGTACCGATTTTACAATCGGATATGATACGGCCCTGAACACCATTGTGGAGTGTGTGGACAAAATCCGGGATACAGCCACCTCGCACGACCGAATTTTCTTTGTCGAGGTGATGGGACGCGACGCCGGTTTCCTCGCCCAGAACAGCGCAATAGCCTCGGGAGCCGAGGCCGCCATTATTCCGGAAGACCGGACGGATGCGGATCAGCTGGAGACTTTTATCGGACGCGGATTCCGGAAGACCAAGAACAGCAGCATCGTCATCGTGACGGAAAGCCCGGGCAATAAGAATGGCGGAGCCATGCACTATGCCGACCGGGTAAAAAGGGAATACCCCGGATATGATGTCAGGGTCTCTATCCTGGGACATCTACAACGGGGAGGAGCGCCAAGTGCCAACGACCGCATATTGGCCAGCCGGCTGGGTGAGGCCGCCATACAGGCCCTGATGGAGGACCAGCACAATATCATGGTAGGCATACATAACAATGAGATTGTCTATGTTCCTTTTGACCAGGCTATCAAGAACGACAAGCCCATTGACAAAAACCTGATCCGTGTCCTTAACGAGTTGTCCATATAAAATGTTACTCCTATGTCGGAAGTTGCCCCTTTAATATCAGACCTTGCCACTATCTTGATTATAGCCGGTATCATAACCGTCATTTTCAAATGGCTGGGACAGCCGGTCATAGTGGGATATATTGTGGCCGGTATTATGGCAGGTCCTTCCATTTCCCTATTCCCGACTGTTTCCGACCAGGCCAATATCAAGATATGGGCGGATATCGGTGTTATTTTCCTCCTGTTCGCCATAGGACTGGATTTCTC
The DNA here is from genome assembly GCF_020982715.1 of Bacteroides sp. 1_1_30. Taxonomy (NCBI): domain Bacteria; kingdom Pseudomonadati; phylum Bacteroidota; class Bacteroidia; order Bacteroidales; family Bacteroidaceae; genus Bacteroides; species Bacteroides sp. 1_1_30. Next base: position 30,953 of record NZ_JAJKHN010000011.1, on the reverse strand, counting down.
GTTCAGAAAGCTGATAAGTGTGGGAGCCTCGGCCATATTCTCCACTGTTATCATCGTCTGCGGCATGATGTTCCTGGGATATACGGCAGGCAATGCGATGGGCTTCTCACACACGAGCTGTATCTTTCTGGGCGGAATGCTGTCCATGTCCTCCACCGCCATCGTATTCAAAGCATTCAGTGACATGGGGCTTCTCGATCAGAAATTTACCGGTATTGTCCTGGGGATACTAATCATTGAGGACGTGGTGGCGGTAATCATGATGGTGGTCCTCTCCACATTGGCTGTAGGCAAGCATTTTGAAGGCTTCGAAATGCTGGAGAGCATATTGAAACTTGCGGCCTTTCTTATTTTCTGGTCAGCATTGGGAATCTATCTGATTCCTACCCTTCTGAAAAGATTGAACCGCTTTATTAGCAATGAAATACTGTTGACAACCTCCCTGGGACTATGCCTGGGAATGGTGATGATAGCGACAAAGGCGGGATTCTCCGCCGCGCTGGGTGCGTTCGTCATGGGATCCCTGCTGGCAGAAACAGATAAAGCGGAAGAAATCGCACATATCGTGCAACCGGTAAAGGACCTGTTCGCCTCCGTTTTCTTCGTATCAGTGGGAATGATGATCGACCCTGCCATGATATGGGAATATGCCGTTCCTGTTTTTATCCTGACGGCACTGGTCCTATGCGGGCAGGTCCTGTTCGGGAGTTTCGGCGTGTTGCTTTCCGGACAACCGCTAAAGATTGCGATACAAGCCGGCTTTTCCCTGGCACAAGTGGGTGAGTTTGCGTTCATCATCGCTTCGTTAGGAATCAGTCTGAATGTAATGGACAAATACCTTTATCCGGTCATAGTGGCAGTATCGGTCATCACCACTTTCCTTACTCCTTATATGATAAGACTGTCGGATCCCGTCTACTGTTTTGCAGACAGGCACTTGCCACAATTCCTGAAAGATTACCTGACGCATTATTCTTCTGGAACAATGACCACAAGACATCAAGGCTCCTGGCACAAGCTCATCAGGTCCATGTTGGTATCCGTCACCCTTTATCTGGTGGTATGCCTGTTTTTCATAGCGCTGTTCTTCTCCTATGCGTATCCTCTGGTAATGGGACGTATTCCGGGGATGAAAGGAAGCCTGCTGAGCTTCGTTCTTGTCCTCCTTATCATATCCCCGTTTTTGTGCGCCATCATCATGAAGAAAAACAATTCCGTCGAATTCCGCAAACTTTGGGCGGACAACAGGTTCAACAGGGGGCTGCTGGTATCAATGATAGTGATCAAGGTGTTGATCTGTATCATTATCGTAATGGGTATCATCATCCGTCTTTTCAATGTCGCTTTGGGGTCAGGACTGATATTATCTTTCCTGATCATTGTCGTTATCTATTTTTCCAAGCGGATACGGAAACGATCGCTAAGTATGGAAAAACAGTTCCTCGAGAATTTCCAGGGTACAGCCGGGACATTTCCACAGGAAGAACCGGAAACAGGAGAAACCTCCACAGAAAAAAATCATGAACTATCAAATAAGTAAAATGTTATGGAATATTCAAGTTATCATGTAAACGTCCCACAATGGAGGGAGATTACAGTCGGTTCACACCTTCCGGCAGAATTGCGGAGATTTGCGGAGATGGCACATAATCTTTGGTGGACCTGGAACGAGGATGCGAAGAGTTTATATAGTGGTTTGAACCCGGAACTATGGGAAGAGGCGGAACAGAATCCGGTACTGTTTCTGGAACGGATGGATTATGAAGAGCTGGAGGCACTGACACATGACGGAAACTTCATGCGTAAGATGGAAAACGTATATTCCACTTTTAAGGCGTATCTTGATGTGGAGCCGGACCACAGCCGTCCGTCAGTTGCCTATTTCAGCATGGAATATGGTCTGGACAGGGTTCTTAAAATCTATTCCGGCGGTCTGGGCATATTGGCAGGTGACTATCTGAAGGAAGCTTCGGACAGTAACGTAGACCTCTGCGCTGTAGGGCTTTTATATCGTTATGGCTATTTTGACCAGGCTCTGGCGATGGACGGGCAGCAACAGGTTCATTATGACCCACAGAATTTCGGGCAGCTTCCGATAGAGAAAGTGATGCAGCCTGACGGGCGACAACTGGTAATCCATGTTCCCTATGCCGACAGTTTCACGGTCCATGCCAATGTATGGAAGGCCAATGTGGGACGTGTTTCCCTCTACCTGCTGGATACGGACAATGAACTGAACAGCGAGTTCGACCGTCCGATTACCCATCACCTGTATGGCGGTGACTGGGAAAACCGGCTCAAGCAGGAAATACTGCTCGGCATCGGAGGAATGATGACATTAAAAGTATTGGGCATCGAGAAAGATGTATATCACTGCAACGAGGGGCATGCCGCACTGATCAATATCCAGCGGTTATGCGACTATATATCCGAAGGCCTGGACTTCGGACAAGCCATGGAACTGGTTAGGGCTTCCTCGCTTTACACTGTGCATACACCTGTGCCTGCCGGCCATGACTATTTCGATGAGGGGCTTTTCAATAAATATATGAAAGGATATCCTGATAAGCTGGGCATTACGTGGGACGAGTTGATGAACCTCGGACGGCAAACTCCGGGCAACAAGGGAGAACGTTTCTGCATGTCGGTATTCGCCTGCAAAACCAGCCAGGCGGTAAACGGTGTCAGCAAGCTGCACAAGTCCGTTTCACAGCAGATGTTCGCGCCTCTCTGGAAAGGCTATTTCCCGGAAGAGAACCATGTGGGCTATGTGACGAATGGCGTACACTTTCCCACTTGGTGTACGGCGGAGTGGAAAAAGCTGTTTAAGGACAATTTCGATGAGAATTTCATGAACGACCAGTCCAATCAGGAAATATGGAAAGGCGTTTATAATATACCCGATGAAGAGATATGGAACATGCGGAAAAGGTTGAAAACCAAACTGATATCCTACATCAAGTGGAAATGCGGCCGGGACTGGCTCAAAAGCCAGGTTGACCCGGCATTGGGTGTCTCCATTTTCGAGAAGTTTAATCCGAATGCTCTTCTTGTCGGCTTCGGAAGGCGCTTTGCAACTTACAAAAGAGCTCATCTTTTGTTTACCGATTTGGATCGTCTGGCGCGGATTGTGAACAATCAGGAACATCCCATACAGTTTGTCTTTGCAGGAAAAGCCCATCCAAACGACACTGCCGGGCAAGGGCTCATCAAGCAGATTGTGGAGATATCCCGCCGTCCTGAATTCTTGGGTAAAATCATCTTCCTTGAGAATTATGACATGGACCTGGCACGGCATCTTATTTCTGGGGTTGACATCTGGATGAATACTCCCACCCGTCTTGCGGAGGCTTCCGGAACTTCCGGTGAGAAGGCTCTGATGAACGGCGTACTCAACTTCTCCGTGCTGGACGGTTGGTGGTACGAAGGCTACCGCAAGGAGGCGGGATGGGCCATCACCGACAAGGCCACCTATCAGGATGAACAGTACCAGAACCAACTGGATGCGGAAACAATTTATTTCCTGCTGGAACATAATATCCTGCCGTTATATTATGAACGGAAAGAAAAAGACTATCCGGAAACCTGGGTCAAGTACATCAAGAACTCGGTTGCGCAAATAGCTCCCCGCTTCACGATGAAAAGACAGCTGGATGACTACTATGACGGATTTTACAACAAGTTGTCGGAACACTTTCATGTTTTGGCGGCGGACAATTATGCAAAGGCGAAAACGCTTGCCGGCTGGAAGGCAGCTGTCGACAGCAGATGGAATGCCGTGGAAATCGTTTCCGTGAATGCGGGAAAAGGATTGGACGCCACGGTGGAGGCTGGTAAGGAATACGAGATGACGGTCGTCATTGACGAGAAAGGGCTGGACAACGCGATCGGATTGGAATCGGTCATTATACGGCATGAGGAGAATGAGGATCGCATCCATGAGGTCATTCCTTTTTCTTTGACATCCAAAGACGGAAACCTATACACTTTCAAGGCAATAACCAGAATGTTCAGCGCTGGAAGCTTCAAACAGGCATTCAGAATGTATCCCAACCATCCCCTGTTACCTCACCGGCAAGATTTTTGTTATGTACGATGGTTCTGAACGGACATGAATAAGCAAGAGTTACTGACAAATGGACGGTGTAAGAAGAAGGCGGACCGAGAAACCGTCTGGCCGGTTGTCATCATGAACTTCACCGGTGTGTATGCCCATGAGGTATTTGCACGGAACAATCAGTTCATTTGGCTAGACTGCCGTCACCTTTCTGGAACGAGAGGTTACTGTGACAAGGAGGGGATACGAAAATTGAAGCGGGTGATTGCCGGTTATCCAGCGGAAGGTATCCATTTCATTGATTCGGGCAATTATCATTACCTGACCAAATTATGGACAGACAAACTTCGAGTTCCGTTCTCTCTGATTGTATTCGACCATCACCCCGACATGCAGCCTCCCTTGTTCAAGGGCATGCTTTCTTGTGGGAGCTGGGTAAAAGACATGTTAGACTGGAATATGCTTTGCAAGAAAGTGGTGATAGTCGGTGCATCGGACAAACTGATACGCACCGTACCGGAAGAATACGGACAACGAGTCAGTTTTTATAGCGAAGCGACGTTAGCTCACGAGAAGGGCTGGCACAATTTCTCCTCTGCGTATATTGAAGGACCGGTTTACTTGTCCATAGACAAGGATGTCCTGAACCCGGCATCCGCAGTAACAGACTGGGATCAAGGGTCTTTCAGCCTGCAGGAACTGGAGGAATTACTGGCAATTGTCCTTCGAAAGGAACGTGTAGTCGGCATTGATATCTGCGGGGAATGCTCCGCAACGCTTACTTTGTTTGAGGAGAGGCGGGAAGCCACCGTGGACAGCCGGGCGAACAAGGAGCTGCTCAAACTCATACAGTCATTCTCCTGTTTTTTATAAAGCTGTTGGATATTGTTAATTATATTATCACATAAACCATATTTTATTATTATGATGAAAACAATTGTTCGTAAAATCGGTCTGGTTGCACACGATGCAATGAAAAAGGACATGATAGAATGGGTTCTTTGGAACTCGGAACGTCTGATAGGGCATAAGTTCTATTGTACGGGAACCACCGGTACACTCATTAAAAAAGCGCTCGAAGAGAAACATCCTGAAACAGAATGGGATATCACGATTCTGAAATCCGGTCCTTTAGGTGGTGACCAGCAAATGGGCTCACGTATTGTGGAAGGAGAGATTGATTATTTGTTCTTTTTCACGGATCCGATGACATTGCAGCCACATGACACGGATGTAAAGGCACTGACCCGGCTGGCGGGAGTTGAAAATATAGTTTTCTGTTGTAACCGTTCGACAGCGGACCATATTATTTCCAGTCCTTTGTTTCTTGACCCGACCTACAAACGGATTCATCCAGACTATACCAATTATACACAACGCTTTGAAAACAAAGAAATTGTATCGGAAGCAGTAGAACGGGTGAAGAAACGGATGAGCCGAAATGAAAACAATATGATCGAATGAGAATGTAATGTCCAATAAAGGGGATGTGATATGTTTCAGTCATAAAAAGCAGGTTCCTATCCTTTCTGTGAGTATAAAAAAAGATTAAAAGATCAACTGTGTGATAGCAAACTTGCGAGGTATCCTCAAATGGTTTGAAACAGTAATAAACTTTTATCATAAGTTTCTATTATTCCCTTTTATATGAGCGAACACGCCTTTTTGTAGGATTCCAATATAAGAATGAAGACTTCCATGTGGTTGAAACTTAAAATCCTTTTAGGATATGTCATACTGCTTCTCCTGCTCGTCCTGACCATTCATATCTTCCGCAAGGAACAGACGAGGCGGAACAGCCTGCGACAGGATGAGCATGAACTGGCCTGTATCCGGCATCTGGCCGGAGAAACATACGCGGGCTTGCTGGGACTGGCCACTTACGGTGAAACAGCCAGCGTCTGGGATGAAAGCGACCTTGGACTCTACCACACAAAAAAAGACAGTGTCTGTAACATGTTGCAGACACTGAAAAGGTATGTGAAGTCTCCCGAACAACAGTCGCGCATAGATTCGTTATGCCTGCTGCTGGAAAGAAAGGAACTGTTGTTAGACACGGTCATGGACACGTTCGGGCGTCTGCGCAAGACCGGCGAGATCGTGAACAGCAAGATTCCGGCAATCGTGTCCCATATCCAGCAGGCGGATGTCCTTCCTGCCGAGAAATAGAAGGAGGAGGAAACTCCGAAGAAGGGTTTCTGGTCATTCATCAGGCCCGGGAGGAAAAAATCGGCCTATCTGCAGCAGAAGGAACAGCTGGAACGCCAGCGACAGTCCATTGGTAAACATCAGGGTACCACATCTGTCACGAGCATGCTGCACTCCCTTGACAGGGAGGTGACCGACATGCAGAAAGCCGAACGGGAAAGGCTGCTGGAACAGATGGACCTCCTGTACAGTAACAACACGGACCTGAACCACAGGCTACACCGGATTGTCAGGGACTTTGAGGCGGATGCTGGAATACGGCTTGATGAGCGTTACAGGCAATTCATTTCCACACGCGACCGCTCGTTCCATACGGTCTCTCTGCTGGCTGTCCTCATCTCGTTGCTGACCGTCCTCCTGTATCTTATCATCCACCGGGATCTGAACAGGATAAACCAGTATCAGCGTCAGCTGGAAGCCTCCAATCGTGAGAACACGGAGCTCCTACAATCCAGAAAACGCATGATGCTCACCATCGCTCATGACCTTCGTGCGCCACTGGCTACTATCAAAGGATGCGCCGAACTGCTCCCCGGGGAAGAAAAGAAGAGCCGCAAGGACGAGTATGCGGAAAATATACTCCATTCTTCCGATTACATGATCGGGCTGGTCAATACGCTGATCGGATTCTACCTGCTGGATACCGGCAGGAACAAACCCATCCTTTCGATTTTCCGGCTGGAGACCCTTTTCAGCGAAACAGCCCGGAACTACGGTTCGCTGGCCAAAAAGAAAAAGCTGCGGCTGACAACCGCCTTTTCCGGTCTGGATGTGGTAGTAAGCGGTGACCGTTCCCAGCTCCAGCAAATCCTGAACAATCTGCTTTCCAACGCCATTAAATTCACCCGGCAAGGTGAAATCCGCCTGCAAGCGGAATACCGGAATAAAGAATTGCATTTCTCGGTACAGGACACCGGTACCGGGATGACGGAGGAAGAAACAACCCGGATATTCACAGCTTTTGAACGGTTGGACAATGCCCGTAATGTTCCCGGTTTCGGATTGGGGCTGGCCATTGCAAGCAGGCTGGTCTCCGGGATGCAGGGAAGCCTTACCGTAAAAAGCAAACCGGGTGAAGGCAGCACGTTTACCGCATTCCTGCCACTCCTTGAGGCGGATGAATCCACCCAGATGGATGAGACACGCATCGCTACTGATTATCATCTGGATGGAATCAACGTACTGGTCATTGATGACGACCGGATGCAACTGAACATTACCAAAGAGATGTTTAACCGTAACGGAGTGCGGTGCGACTGCTGCCAGACCAGCCGTGAACTGGTTACCCGGCTACGGTCACAAAGATATGACCTGCTGCTGACGGATATACAGATGCCTGAAACGGACGGCTACGGAATACTTGAACTGCTCCGGGCATCCAATATGGAGAACGCAAAGACAATCCCCGTCATAGCGGTAACGGCACGGGTGGATGATGACAACGAGTATCTGTCGGGCGGCTTTTCGGGCTGCATCCATAAACCATTCTCTATGGAAGAACTGATAAATACAGTGGCACAAGTGATAGGAGAAAAAGACAGAAAGGAGTATGCTCCCGATTTCTCACTCATCCTTTCAGGAGAGGACAACAGGGAGGAAATGCTCGCCCTGTTTATCGAAGAGAGCCGGAAAGACCTTGCCGCATTAACCGCTGCCTTAGACCGACAAGACAAGGAGGCCGCCGCCTCCATCCTGCATAAGAACCTGCCCCTATGGGAAACCGTCCGTCTGGATTTCCCCTTGTCTCATTTACGGGAACTGGTGACAGAACCTGCGACAGAGTGGACCAATAGACAATCCATGGAAATGCGGGACATCATCCGGGCAGTGGAAAAACTGATAGTATACGCTGAAAAATACGGGAGGAAAGCCTATGAAAACAATCCTGATTATTGAAGATGATATTGTGTTCAGCCGTAGCATCAGCAACTGGCTGGTGAAAAAAGGGATGAAAACCGAATGCGTGGCAACCCTTGCGAATGCCCGTAAAGCCATCGGGCAAAAGGAGTTCGACCTAATACTGGCAGACCTGCGCCTGCCGGACGGAAATAGCACCTCGCTCCTGAAATGGATGAATGAGAAGTACTACTCTATCCCTTTTCTGATCATGACCAACTACGGACAGGTGGAGAATGCGGTGACAACCATGCAACTGGGAGCCATCAACTACCTGTGTAAGCCTGTGCAGCCAGACAATCTCCTGGCTCTGATAACGGAGATACTGGATAAAAACGATAACGAACAGGAGTTCTACCGAGGTGAAAGCCCCAAAGCCCATGAGATGTACCGTCTGATAGAGATGATTGCCTGTGCCGACATCTCCGTTCTGCTCCGTGGGGCTTCCGGCACCGGGAAGGAGCACATTGCAGCCGAGATACATGCCCGGAGCCATCGGAAGAACAAGCCGTATCTGGCTATCGACTGCGGGGCCATTTCCGATGAGCTTGCCGCCTCCGAGTTTTTCGGTCATCAGAAGGGAGCCTTTACCGGTGCGGAAAGCGACAAGGTCGGATTGTTCCGTGCCGTTAACGGAGGGACATTGTTTCTGGACGAGATAGGCAACCTTTCCTATAAGACACAGATGCTCCTGCTCAGGGCCTTGCAAGAGAAACGCTGCAAGCCGGTAGGTTCCACGAAAGAATACTCTTTTGATATCCGGCTGGTTGCCGCCACCAATGAGAATCTGGAAAAAGCCATCGGAGAAGGACGCTTCCGGGAAGACCTGTTCCACCGGCTCAATGAGTTCACTCTGCGGATTCCTACACTGGCAGAATGCCGGGAAGACATCCTTCCTCTGGCTTATTTTTTCTTGAAACTCACTTGCGCCAAGGCCCATAAATCGTTTCGTGGCTTTGACCGGCTGGCAGAGGCGGCACTGCTGGAATATCCCTGGCCGGGGAATATCCGTGAACTGAAGAATGTAATAGGTCGAGCCGTACTCATCTGCCAAGAGCAATGGATTTCCGTTTCAGACCTGAACCTTGAAATCTCCCTTCCTAAAGAAGAAGAAACGCAGTGGACGGAAGAAGAAAAAGAAAAGGCGTTGCTTCTCCAGACCCTTGAAAAGACGGGTGACAACCGTTCCAAGGCGGCCCGGTTGCTCAATGTCAGCCGGACTACCCTGTATGAGAAACTAAGGAAATACCATATCATCGACTGACCGGAGGATAACCCGAAGCAAATGAGGTTTACAAAAGTGTAAGCCGTCCTAACATTCTTGTCAAGGACGGCTTACACTTTTTATTTACACCCGTTTCTATATGAAATTTGTTTATTGTTGATTGTCAGTATTTTAAAAAGGTATAGAGCTTTAAACGATAGCAGAGGCATTTCATTTGGCTTACTCCGGTATAAACAAATCAAATGTATGCCGTATGAAACCATTTACAGAATGCCGTATATTCAATTATTTATCTCTGGCTTCAAGCCCAAAACAGACAGTTTCCGATGAAGAATTCTCTTCCTCCTATACCGAATATGAACAATACCTTTACGACCTCGCCATCGAATCGGTTTCCGTATCGGAAAGGCTGCGCCATCTGCTTCACAGCAAGGTAGAACTGATTTCCCTAAAGAAGTTATTCACCCGAACAGGACATTTCCACACGGCAGTAGCCGAATTCTATCTGGACAAATGCCTCCTGCTGGTGGAGGCGGAAATAGAGCTGGTCAATTTTGGTGTACAGTACCCCGGAACCATCACGACACCTTCCTCGTTTCTTTCATCGCTCCATTGGAAAGGTTCGCTGGTCAACCTGATGGAACTGATCTCCTCGCTGGATTACAGCGGGCTGATTACGGACGAAAGCGGCAAACGCCTCTCTTTCGCCGGTATCGTTTCCGCTTTTGAGAAACTCTTCAATGTTGCCATTCCCAAACCATATGACCTGCGTGCCGACCTTGCCCGGCGCAAAAAGAACTATTCCGTCCTGCTGCCCAAACTAAAGGAAACCTTTGAAAAGAACATCGCGGCTTGCGGAAACGGGAAGTGAACAGGGGTATTTTTACCCCCTGTCACAAATAGTCATCTCTTGTCATTTGTAGTCACTTTCCGATTTTAGGTTCGTATCAAAATTATCACTTATTTTGCTGCCGGATAAATAAAACCTGAAAAGATATGGCTAAAATCAATAGTACACGCAAACCCGGACGGGCTGACACTTCGAGCAAATGAAGAGGCGGACGGAATCCCAAAGAGGAATCAGAACTTCATTCTTATTATTACGGATTCCGTCTGGACGAACTCCAGAACATCGAGTTTGAGAGGCTCTTTGAGAATTCGGGAGCTAATAATAAATCCCAGTTCATCCTTGCCGCCCTTTTCGACAAACCGATGAAAGTCGTGAAAATAGATAAGGCGGCAACGGACTACTACATCAAGCTGACCAACCTGCAGAGCGAATACCGCCGGATCGGAGTAAACTATAACCAGGCAGTCAAAGCTCTGCATACCGGACTATCCGAAAAGAAGGCTCTTGCCATGCTCTATAAATTGGAGCAACTGACTATTGAACTAATATCTCTCAACCGGGAGATTATCCGTCTCACCCAAGAATTTGAACAATGGTTGCAAAAATAACATCAGGAGCCTCCGTTTACGGGGCATTATACTACAATCAAGAAAAAGTGGACAAGCAGCAGGCACGGCCACTGGCATGAAACCGGATCATGGAACCGGCAGACGGCCATCCGACCATCCAGCACTGCATCCGTTCCTTCGAACCGTATCTGGCGGCTAACCGCCGGACTGAGAAGCCCGTTATCCACATTTCATTAAATCCACACCCGGACGATGTGCTGACCGATGAACAGTTGACCGCTATCGGCCAGGAATACATGGAAAAAATGGGATATGGCAACCAACCCTATATCATCTACCGGCATGAGGATATCGGCAGGCCCCACATCCATATCGTCTCCCTGCGTATTGACGAGCAGGGAAAGAAAATTAAAGATTACAAAGAATGGCAACGCTCGACCGCTGTTTGCCGGGAGCTGGAGAGGAAATACCATCTGTTACCCGCCGAGAAGATGGAGCGACGGGAATCCCTGCCGCTGACTGCCGTCGATTACCGGAAGGGGGATATCAAGCATCAGATAGCCAATGTGGTCAAGCCCGTCATGCAGGGATACAAGTTCCAATCCGTCAAGGAGTTTAAAGCCCTGCTTGGCCTTTTCCATGTAACGGTGGAAGAGGCCCACAAGACGATAAAGGGAAAGACCTATCATGGACTGGTCTATGCGGCTACCGATGAAAAAGGAGAACGGACCGGCGTAGCCATCAAATCCAGCAAGATCGGTAAAAGCGTAGGCTACGAGGCACTCCAAAAGAAATTTGTGAAAAGCAAACAATGAATTGCCCGACATCCCGTACCCGTACAGACGAAGGAAGCTATCGCTACCGCCCTGCAAGGACAGCCCACCCGTCAGGGATTCCTGCAGGAACTTTCTGGAAAAGGCATTGCCGCCATACTCTGGCAGAACGATTCCGGTGTGATCTATGGCGTGACCTACATCGACCATAACTCAAAGACCGTATTCAAGGGCTCGCTTCTGGGCAAAGAATATTCGGCATCGGTTATAAACCGGAAGTACGGCACGATCCCACCGGAAAAGACTGAAGAAGCCCCTGTTATCCATCCGTCCGAACCGGAAATGAAAGAGACGGAGCTGGTGGAAGGACTGCTTGATATATTCTCTTTGGAATCCTATCCGTATCCGGCAGACGACCTGACGCAAAGCCCTTACGGGAAAAAGAAAAAGAGAAAACGCAGAGGTCCGCATCTGGGCTAATAAAATGTATCACCATTAATTATCATACCGCTTATGTCACAAGACGAAACCAGAGGGCTCAATAAGAACCTTGACTTCATGAGGGCCATCAGCATCCTATTTTTAGTGATGAATGTCTATTATTTCTGCTATCCCTATTTTCTTTCCATGAACCTGAACATCGGTGTCGTGGACAAGATACTGCTCAATTTCCAGCGGGATACCGGGCTGTTTTCCCATTCGCTGGTGAGCAAGTCCTTCAGTCTGCTCTTCCTTTTCTTCTCCTGCATGGGAGCGAAAGGACGGAAGGACGTGGAGATGTCATGAAGGAGTATCGGCTGTTACCTTATAGCCGGGATGCTGCTCTTTTTTGGTAGCGAGCTCTTACTGACGGCACGCTTCCCCGTCGCGCTTCTAACCTTATTATATGTAGCTACCGTAGCTGCCGGATATATCAGCCTGCTTACCGCCGGAACCTGGATCAGCCGCCTGTTGAAGAACCAACTCATGGATGACGTCTTTAACGACGAGAACGAGAGCTTCATGCAGGAGCGCAGGTTGATTGCCAATGAATACTCGGTAAACCTGCCCACCCGTTTCCGTTACCAACGAAAGACCTATTCAGGCTGGATAAACGTGATTAATCCCTTCCGCGCCTCATTGATATTAGGCACGCCGGGATCAGGAAAGAGTTATGCCATCATCAATAACTATATCCGCCAGCAGATAGAGAAAGGATTCGCCGCCTATATCTATGATTTTAAGTATCCGGATTTAAGCATAATTGCTTATAACCAGCTGCTTAAAAACAAGGATAAGTATGCCAAGCCGGTCGGATTTTATGTGATTAATTTCGATGATCCCAGATACAGCCACCGGTGCAATCCCCTCAATCCTTCGTTTCTATCCGATATCGCGGATGCATACGAATCAGCGTATGTAATCATGTTAAATTTGAACAAGAGTTGGATTCAAAAGCAGGGAGATTTCTTTGTAGAAAGCCCGATTGTGCTATTTGCGGCGGTGATCTGGTATCTTAAAATCTATGAAAACGGGAAATTCTGCACCTTCCCACATGCCATAGAGCTATTGAATAAACCGTATTCCGACCTGTTCACCATACTGACCTCTTACCGGGAGCTGGAGAATTACCTGTCACCTTTTATGGATGCATGGAAAGGTGGTGCGATGGAGCAGCTCCAAGGGCAGATAGCTTCCGCCAAAATTCCGCTATCAAGGCTGATCTCACCTGCCTTATATTGGATTATGACCGGAGATGACTTCACGCTGGATATCAATAATCCGGAGGAACCCAAAGTTTTGTGCGTCGGCAATAACCCTGACAGACAGAATATTTACTCATGTGCGTTAGGATTGTATAATGCCCGTATCGTTAAAATGGTCAACCGAAAAGGCAGGCTCAAATGCTCTATTCTAGTGGATGAGGTTCCCACACTTTACTTTAAAGGACTTGACACCCTGATCGCTACCGCCCGTAGCAACAAAGTGGCAGTATGTCTGGGAGCACAGGATTTCAGCCAGTTAATACGTGACTACGGTGATAAGGAGGCGCGGGTGATCCAGAACACAATTGGAAATATCTTTTCCGGGCAAGTGGTCGGAGAAACAGCGAAAAACCTTTCTGAAAGGTTTGGGAAAGTGCTCCAACAGCGCAAATCCATTAATATGACCCGTGAAGACACCTCAACCAATATCAGTACCCAGCTCGACTCGCTGATACCTGCCTCCAAAATCTCCAACCTCTCGCAAGGAGAGTTTGTCGGCAGTGTCTGCGACAACTTCGGGGAGAAGATAGAACAGAAGATATTCCATTGCGAGATCGTGGTGGACAATGAACGGGTAGCCGCCGAAACAAAAGCCTACAAGCCTATCCCCGTCATAACCGACTTTACCGGTGCGGATGGTAAGGACCACATGCAAGAGGAAATCGAAAGGAACTACTATCAAATCAAGGAAGACGTGACGCAAATCATCGAAAAAGAGCTGCTTCGCATCCAAAATGATCCCAACTTGAAACACCTGCTGGAAACGGCAGACGATGAATAATCCCTATTTAATTTATTAATCATTTAAATGTTGTAAACATGGAAAAAAAGAAAAGTTCTCCGGCCAACCTGCCGGGAAAACCCTGCTTCCCCTGGGTGGGAGGTAAAAGAAGACTGCTTCCCGTACTTATCGAATCCCTTCCGAAAGACTTCGGACAGATGGATACCTATGTAGAACCGTTTGTCGGTGGCGGCGCCCTCTTCTTCTGAATAAGACAAGCCTATCCGGAAATCCGTTGCGTCATCAACGACTCCAACGAGGCTCTGATCAATGTCTACCGCGTCATCAAGGAATCCCCGGAGCAGCTTATTAAAGTGCTTGCCCGGATACAGGACGAATACATCGCGCTGGAGGAACATACCCGAAGAAGGGTCTACTTCATGGAGAAACGTACCTACTACAATGAAGGAAACCCGAATAACATCACCCGTGCCGCCCTGTTTATCTTCTTCATGCGTACCTGTTATAACGGCATCTACTCCGTGAACCATAGCGGAAAGCTGTCCGTCACTTTTGGTGCCGGGGGACGGGTAAAACTGTTGGAAGAGGAACTGATCCGCTTTAACCACAAGCTGCTGCAAGATGTTGTGATTCTGGACGGTGACTACCGGCAGACCGCAGAATACACCGGAGCCAACTCCCTATTTTATTTTGACCCGCCTTATAAGCCGGTCAATGAGGGTAACTCCTGCACCTCCTACATGCCACAGGACTTCGGAGATGAAGAGCAGATCAACCTGGCAAATTTCTGCAAGGGAATAGGTGAAACCGGTGCCAAATGAATGCTTTCCAACTCCGATCCCCGGCAAAAGAACCCTGAGAACACCTTCTTCGACGACCTCTATGCCGGTTTCCATATCCAGCGAATCAGCATCTTCCGTTCCATCTGTTCCATAGCCGAGAAAAGAGAAGCGGTCAATGAATTGCTGATCAGAAATTATTAAGAATAAATATCCGGTGGTAGCCGGGTAGCAATAAAAAGAGAGCCAAATTCCCTCCAGCAGGGATTTGACTCTCTTTTTTATTGCCTGCCTTTCATGCATCAGACAAGGACCAGTATTTTATAATTTTCAACCGGACTGTTTCTTTGCAGGCTTTTCAATCAGCTTCGGGGCTGTTTCGTGCTGATGATCCGTCTTGTTCTCCTGCGCCATCTTCCTGCCCAACAGGTAATCGTTCAAATCGTTATACTCCCGGTAGCAGTCGGACTTGTCCCTGACCGGGCATCCGGCTTGCGCCATCTGCTGAAAAGCCTGCCTTCCGGCGGAATCGTTATCCAGTAGGCAGAGGGCACTCTTATACTCTTTCAAGACAGGGATAGCCTTGCCTACATTGCTGACCGAATTTAAAACGATATAGTCCGGACCGTTTCCTTTAGGCTGTCCGTTACCGGGATGCGTAGCCTTGAGCGTGAGGTATGAGAGATAATCCATAAAGCCTTCAACCACTATGCAACGGTCGCTGCCATTTTTGATATGGGTAATCTCTTTGGGCGATATGCTGCCTTTTAGGTATTTGTTACGGATCTCGTACCCGCCGCTCCGGTTGGCAAAGCCTACGGCAAAATACCATTTTCCCTTGTTCTGAAAATGCACTTCCTTGCATGCTTCCCTTGCGATTTCAGGCAAGATGCCTCTTTCTTTGAGATATCCCAGCAAGACCGGGTTCGTCAGCGGATCAATGCGTACCTGCCGGTAGCCGGTAGCCTGCGGTTCCGCCTGCCGGGGAGAGGCTGCTACCGGACGGAAAGCAGCCGGAAAATGTCCCTCTATCGTTTTAAGCGCATAAGAGATATCCTTCGTCTTTTGAAGCTCCATCGCCAGGGTGATGATGTCCCCTCCCTGTCCGATGCCGAAATCGTATCATAGGTTGCGGGATGCGCTCACCTTGAAAGAAGGTGTCTTCTCCTCACGGAAAGGGGAACAATACCAGATACTGTCCCCTTGTTGTTTTACCGGGTTGAACCCCATACGCCGGAGATAATCCTCCAACTGAATGCTCTTGGCTTCTTCAATGTTCATTGTGTAACGGATTAAATTAATGACTCTTTTTAGAACGGGAATCCTTTAGTATCACCCACTGCAACGGATTCTGCGGCTTCCCGTTTTTTCTCAGTTCAAAATGCAGATGGTTGCCGGTCGCTATGCCGGTATGACCGACATTGCCGATATGCCGACCTATGCGTACATCGCTCCCTTTCCTCACATGCAATTTGCTCAAGTGTGCATACAACGTGGAAAAGCCGCCCGCGTGCCGGATTTCGATGTACCAGCCGTAACTGCTGCTATACCTGGCTTCAACGACTTTCCCGCTTCCTGAAGCATAGACCGGCGTGCCATAGGGTGCGGCAAGATCCACTCCGGCATGGAGTATCCTTTTCTTTTTCACCGGATGCATCCTTATACCGAAACCGGAAGAAACGGCATACCTCCTCCGACTTTCATTCAATGGATACAGAATAGGATAATCGGCCAGTACGGTAACCGGCAACCGGCTGTCTCATATGAAAGACTTTCACTGCCGGGCAGAGTGGATACGGTAGATGACAGCACTGAGTCCGGCTTTATATCCCTTTGACGGGGACTGTGCAAAAGCCGGACATGACAATAAGTGACAGAACATGACAATTAATGACAACTTCCTCATAATCAAACTATTTAATGACAAAGATAGTAATTTTACCCTCGTAAATGATTCATTAATCTTTAAAATTAACGTATATGAACGATGTGAATTTAGCTCCTGAAAACAAGGAAGCAACCCCGGAACACGGGTATTTGATGGCGTATGACAAGAAAGAGCAGAAAGCCAAAGGTGTAAAAGGAATCGCAGCGAACGGAGAGCTGGAAACGCTCGAAGCTAACGAGGCGAACAGGGACCAGTTTATCAAAGTGGACCAACGTGGAAACTTCTTCACCAACTTCGGGAAGAATTTTCTCTACCAGTACAATAATCCCGGTCGTTACTCCCTCTACAACATGCCGAAGGAAACGCTCGTAGAGCAGGCCAAAGAAAAGATCGAAGCGGCGCAGGAACCACAGAACGAAGCAGTCAGAAGGGAACTGGCTTCGACCAGGGTGTATAATAACCATCGCTTCAACGAGCGGGAAGTGAATTGGGAACAGGCCGCCAAATACGGCATTACCCCGGACGGACTGAAGAACGCAAAGGACAGCCTCGAAAGAATGTTGCAGGGAAAGACTTCCGCTATCGCTTTCCGTGTGGCAAAAAATTCCGAGCTGGGGCGTGAAAACGGGGATGCCAAACTCTCCCTGTTCCGCGACGAGAACGGAGCTGTCAAGTTCGACATCCACTACATCCGTCAGGCTCCCAAGATCGGGGAAGACTACAGGGGACATGTCCTGACGGAAGAAGACCTCAAGGCCCTGAACCAGACCGGCAATCTCGGCAAGGCGGTGGATGTAGTCATTGACTACCGTACCAAAGAAACCAAATCCTGCTACCTTTCCAAAGACCCGGTGACCAATGAATTGTTCCATATGCCCGTAGAGCAGGCACGCATTCCGCGTAAGGTGAAAGATTATACGCTTTCTCCGAAAGAATACGATGCTGCCGTGCGCGGTGAGGAAGTACCGATCCGTTTCAAGTCTGATAATGGAAAATTTTATGCCACCTCCATCCAGATGAGTGCCGCCGAGCGAGGGGTGGAATTCCTCTGGGAAAGAAGCACCAAGAAGTTGGAAGAGGCACAGAAACAAGGTCAGGAACAAGACGGAAGCCAGCAGCAGCCCCATGCACCGGTACAAGTAGCCGGAAAACCCCGGAAAAAAGAGGAAGCCTCACAGCAAGCGGAAAAGAAACCGCGTACCCGTAAACCGTCCATCACACCTAAAATGTAAGAAAAATGGCAACCTATATTTCTGATGATCCCAAACTATTGGACGAGCTTTTCAGGAAAGACGGTGAAGGCCAGCTCCTTGTCGGTTATGAAACCGGCAAGGAGAAACCCCATGCAGAATCCTCCTATATGCTTTATCCTGCCAATCCCGACAGGCAAGACCCTGTCTATACGTTTATGGCCTTGTTCAGCCAACAATCGATAAAAGCCAAATACTCCGCCTTCGTACCGAATACCCGTCTGGAAATCTATTCATTCCCGAAGATGACGGATGTACCGGCTATCTCCGGAGATATTTCCAAAAAGGAATATATCAATCAGGTATTACTACCCTATATCCGGGAAAAGGGACTGGCTCCTCTAATAAGTACCAATCTGAGAAATGTCCTGTTTGCGCAGTCACGCAGCGATATCCTCATGATATCGGGAGAACTTCCGAAACTGACCACACAGCAGTTGGACGAGCTGGTCCATTTTCATCAGAAGCAGGATGAGCTGGCTGCCAGGTATGATTATAATCCGGTTTACAAATTACCGCTGCATGCTGTGGAAACGTCCAAAGGAATCTTGTTTTTCAGTGATACCAAAATGGGACGGGAGGGATTGAAGAGCTTTTACCAACAGTTATCCGGCAATTATTTCTGGGTTCATGGCGAACCCGGTCCTGTCAGGCAATACAACGTCAACTGCCTGTCCGACGATATCTGTCCTTTGGTGGATGCCTGCTACCGGAAGAATCCCCAAAGCGGAAAAGGGGAATATGATTTTGATAATGCTGTATTCTCAAAAGAGGCTTTCCGTGACAGGAAACAGTGGAAACTGGCGTTTGAAACGGACATGGAGCCGAGCGCTTCTGAATTTCTCCGCCTGAATGAATTTGCCGGATGTCCTGCGAGCCGTAACAATGCGGATATCAGCAAACTGTTGTATCTGATGGAGAACGGATTCAAGCGGGATATAATAAATGATCCCGATTTCGGATACCGGAATGTCTTTCAGGAGTATGTCACCCGGATAGACGACTGTATCAACGGACAGTCCTCGGGGCCAGATTTGTCAGATGTGCTGGATGACATGCGTTGGAAAGCGAAGAATATCCTTCTGACGGATTTCGATGTCCGTGGACACCGTACATTGGAAAGGACACTGAATGACAGGAGCGTCCCGTTTCTCATCAATGGAACCGATGCCGGCGAAGCCATGAGGCAAGCCTTGCTGGAAGGAAAGTGGATCTACTGTCCCCAAATATCCAAGTCAATGCCAGATTTACATTTCCTCCATGCCGAAAAGACATGCAACCGGGTAATGGCATATACCAAATCTCCCGTAAACAAGACCGTGTATCAGGAGAAAAACGGCAAAATCATTCCATATGTACCGGCTTTGAAAAAGGTATCGAAAACGAAAAGGAACAATTCCCTCAAAATGTAATGATATGAAGCAACCTGAACAATCCTATACAGCCATAGAGACAGCCCATGGCTTTGTGTTCTTTACTGATACGACGGAAGGACAGAAAAACAGGCAGGACTTTCTGCAATTTATGGCAGACCATTACTTCGATCCCCATTTCAATCTTGGTCCGGTAAATGTTTACCGGGCAGAAGGAGTCCTAAAGGATGGATCCTATGTCAATCCGGGTGAAGGCCTGTACCCGGAATATGCTTACCTGCAGATGGATAAGACACCGGAAATGGAGCTGGTCTACCGGAATGAGATGAAGCCGACCTGGGAGGATTTCGGTAGTTTCTGCCACAATATGCATTGTACCAGCAGCCATCGCAACCGTAATATCGCTGATATTTTGGAGGAAATAGAAAGCAAGGACCGTAAATTACTGGAGCTTTCCAAACAAGGTACAGCATCGGATATCCGGCAGCAGATAGAAGAAACCGGCCAGGATAAAGCCTTGCTGGACAAACTCCTCAAGCAGTATTACGATGTGCGTGGACACCGGACTGTTGGGAACATCCTCCGCGACCCGATGGAATGTGTCACCGTAGACGGTGTCCGGCTCTTTACCCCTCACCGGCAAGTATTGGCGGCAGGGCACGGACTCTTCCTGCCGGGAGAGGCAAAAAGCAACCCGTCCCATGCCTATGCATGGATAAACGGGGATTTCACCCGGATCGTATTTTCTAAGGATCCTCCTGCGAACAAACAGGTGTTCAAAGTGAAAACAGTCATCGAAAAGGCTTTGAATAAAAAGCAGGACGTGAAAAAGAAAAGAAATACCCACCCTAAATTGTAGAAATATGGACAAGAGAAACCAAATGGAAAATCCTTTTTTCGATCCCGACAAGCCGGGAAGTATTTTTGTCGGTATGGACCGTTACCATCAGTACTCTCCCCACCAGCCCCGAAATGCCCTCACATTCATTCAGAAAGGAGATGCGGACAGCCTGTTCCGCAAATTCCTGATTGACAATATCAAGGAAGCGGAGTGCTGCCCCTATATTCCGGATACGGAACTGCTCCGGTTTGACCTGGCGAACATGAGGCAGGTTCCACCGGTAGATACCCATACCCCTTTCGAGGAATATATCAGCAAGGAACTGCTGCCGTATTTTCAAGAACACTGCATTCCCCCTGCCAAACGCATTTCCCTGCGTGATGCGGTCTATACCTATAAATACAAGAATGAACCGGACGGCGGCATATTGAAGAAGTATCTCATGCAGGAACCCGCATACTTGGAGTTTCGATTACAGCAACAGGAAAAAAGGACATTGTACCGGTGCCAGCCGCGGTACACATTCCCCTTAAAAGTGGTGGAGAATGACTTCGGATACCTTATCTTTTCCGGTAACGAGATCGGCAGGAACGGATTCAGGGAGTGCATCCGGTACATCACGGACCATTACTTCGACCCGCACTACGATACCGGCCATCTGGCCGTCTACGACAGTACGTTCATGGACAAGAACCTGGTTCCTCTCATAGATGCCGCTTACAAGCCGTGCAAACCGATGGAACTGGATTATTCCTTCGATTTTTATCCGGCATCCTATATCGGTCTTGACGAACTGCCCAAAGAATTCATCGACAGTTTAAAACCGGTATGCTACCATTCGATGGAAGCGACAGCCGGGGATTTTATAAAATTCGCCACCGACTGGCATTTCAATAAGGATACGCAGGTTTCCATCAGCCGGGAGAACCATGACATTTACCGGCTGCTGACCGTCATGCGTAACGGTTATATGAATATTCATGAACAACCGTTTACCTATTTCAATGAACTGCTGCCGTATGCCAAGGAATTTGAAAAAGTCACGCAGGTTAAATCTGCCGGCGAATTCGATACGGGAAAGTTCAAGCGGTTGTCTACGGAAATCCGGAAGGCTGCCGATGGAATTTTGAAAAGGGATTTCGATGTGAGAGGGCACCGTTCCCTTGAGAATATGTTGAATGACTCCACCGTTACCTTCACCGTCGGAAGCCGAAAACTGAATGAAGTTCAAAAGACGGCACTGGCTTCGGGATACGCACTGTATCTCCCGGAAAACAACAAGGAGGCGACAAGGCATCTCCTTTTTTGCAAGGCCGACTTTGAGCAGGGCAGAATTGAGGGTTCCTCCAAGCCCTTCGGCGTCAGGACATACGTGATAAAGGACGGACTGCTCTGTCCGCTGCCGGAAGAGAAGAATACCGTTAAAAAGACTGAGAATAAGAACAGACATAACAATAACCGTTTAAAATAAAGCGATATGATACCTAAAAGTCAGATGTACCTCGGAGCGCGGATTGTAGAGAACGATCCGGAAGAGGAAACTCCCGTTGTTCCCTATAAAGGAACAGTAACAGCCATTGAAGAAACCGGAAAAGGGGAACTGGATTACTTTGTCTATATCCGGCTGGATGATGAGTCCATGAAACAAAAAAGAATCTCCCTTTGCTGCCCGGACAAGATCATGACCTGTTTTCCATGGACTATAGACCTGGAAGAAAAACAGAAAATGGAGCAGAAAATGAAGAATAAAAAAGTTCCCGACCCGTCGAAACGGCATAGACTATCTTAATCAACCATTCATCTAAACCATAAAATAATATGAGTACATACATTGGTTTCAATTTGAACAGCAACAGGCAGATTGAACATTTCCAGACCATAGAGAATCGTTATGGCATCAATTCAGATGGCGGCAAATTTCTTTTCGGGCAGGCAGAACTGGCCTTGAAAGGCTCCTACATTCCTAAGGAAGAAGTCTATTTAATACCATATCAGGGTGCTGTACAACCGGGGAACATTGAAAGGTTCATCAAGGACATGACCCATAACGGAGGACTGTCTTGTGCAACTCATTTCCCATTGCGGGATATCGCCTTCGTTTACGAGAATACATCTCCTTATGGCATCCATAATGTGGATAGCATCCAGAGAATGCTTCAAAAGGCCAAAGACAATCCCCTGCTGAAAAAACAACTGAACGCTTACCGCGCATTCCATCAAGAAAAGGAAAAAGATATCTACAACAGGGTGATTACTGCAATAAATACGAACCAGGGAGTCCTGATGTTCAATGATACCGGCAGGGGGATACAGTGTGCGCAGAAATACCTGCAGCATATTGGCGATAATTTCTTCTCGCCGGTTTACAGGGATGCGGATAAACTGCAAATATATTATTTCAGCACTTCCAATATCAATCTGATCAAAGAGGCGTCAAAGTGTTCGAACATGTTTGAACATGGCTTAAAAAAGATATACCTTCCCCAAAAGGCTCATTTCCTGGATTCAAATATGATAGCCAACTATACCCCGGCGGTAGAATGCAGCATGGCTCCCTCTTTGGAATGTTATAACCAACTGGCCGAAAAGTTGAATCTGGGCAAGAGCCAGAAGAATTATAACATAGGCGTACTCGACCGGATCTGCAAGACCGGGCAAATCGGGAATTTGGAAAAAGACAGCCGGTTCAACCATCAAAACAGCTTTGTCTCCCTGGATGAACGGATCAGGCTGTCTTATGTGGGGAAGCAGGATGGCACACTGCTGAAAAATGCACTTGAACGGACCATCAAGGATACGGCAAAGAGAATCCTACAGACGGACTATGCGGTACGGGGCTATGAACCGCCCAAACAGGAAAAGAAAAAGAGTAGAAGTATCACCATGTAACTATTTTAAATTTCAATCGTATGCAAAAGCAAGAGATTTCAAACATTATGATTTTCTTTGTTACCCAGGACTTGGAAGGGCAACCCCGACAACTGGAGATGCACCTGATGCCGGAGAAAGAAGTATCGATGATGAATCAACGATTCACCGAATACCTCCAGCGGCAAAGGGAAATGTACAAGCCGTCCCTTGTCCAAAGCCACTTGCCGGATCTTTATCTGTGCCGCTACCAGTTTCCGGCAGGAGTAAGCTACCCGGATATCCGGCTCTTTGACAAGGATAACAGCTTGGTACAAAAATTCATCACCCGGAACGGAGGAAGCATGCAGGGCAATGTCTCATTGCGCGGACTGGAATACCTGCATTCTCACGATGAAGAAAAAAGCCTGCCCATGCTGGTAGCCAGCGGACTTGCCGACCACCTGCTTGTACAGCCGGAAGCCAAACGGTTCGCGCTGGCACAGGATACTCTCCACGACGATCCGTCGGAAACCCTGACCGCCGTGGAAACCGCCAAAGGAGTGCTTCTGTTCGAATATTCCGGCTTTGGAAAGACATGCTGCCATGCCTATATGCAACATCTGGCCGACCGTTTCTTCATTACGGACGAAGAGAAACCGGAGTTTGTCAACCTGTACAAGCTGACCCGTCCGGACGCAGAAGTGGTAAAGGCATTCCAAGCATCTCCCAATGCCTTCTCCTTATATACAAACTCTTTTCTGCCGGAGAAAGCACAATATCTGGATGCGACTATCCTGCGGAATGCCCGGCTGGACAGGAGCCACCGCATAGAACCGACATTCGATGCCTATGACAAGTTTGCTTCCTCCTATAACGTGCTCCCCAGTATTGCCAATGCCCAGATACTCCGGTTACTATCCTTACAGGAAACCGCAGGAATCTATGGGATAGACTATACAACCAGAAGGATTCCGTTCATACACAAGAATTCTTTCAACTCCCAGTTCAATGCGCTGCAGAATATTCCGGCTGAAAATAAAGGCGGACAGGAGAAGGTCAAATCACAGATCCGGGATCAGGCGGCCTATATCCTGAAACGTGATTACGGGCTTATCCCGGACAGCCTGCAAAACAAAGAGATAGACCCCATCATTTCCCTCCAGACTCCCAAAGGAGCCGTCTACCTGCCCGCCACGGATGAAGGAGCCATCTATAAACAGTGTTACCTGCAATATCTGGCTGACCGTTTCTTCACTCCGGAAGTACAGGCTCTGGGACGAATCAGAGAATTCTATATTTCCTGCCCGAACCATAGCACGGAGCATTACATGCAGAAGCATCTGGACCTTTTCCGGTCCAATCCTTTCTACGGGCAGCTGGCGAAAATGCCATTGTATCCGATAGAGCAATCCGAGCTGTTGAAGAAAGGCGGCTATCCCATAGAGCCGACATACCATGCATTCAAACAGTTTACGGAAGATTACCGGCTTTCGGTAACGCCGGAGAATGCCGAGATATTCACCCTGCTCTTTATACGGGAATACGGATTACCGGCTGATTTCAATACTAATGAAAGCTATAAGGAGTTCACCCACAAAGGAAATTTTAAACCGCTGGATCAAGAAATGTCCGAACTGCAATCCAAAAAGGGATATAGTGAAAAGGCATTCTACAATATTCAAAACAGGCAGCAGCAACTCGCGGACAAGATACTTGGCCTGAGATACAGACTGACCTGTCCTCCGTTGCAACTGACCGGACCGGCGGCTTCGGAAAAGAGAAAGACGGCTTCCCGTCAGAACAAGTCACATAATCCCCGCATCTAAAACTGATTATCATGCCTGCATGGATGGAAAAAATAAAAGATACATTCACCGCTAAAGCGGATTTAAAGAGCCTGTTTATTGTGTTACAGCCGGATAATCAAGTCTCGACTGTCATGGTCGTGTCGTATGTTCCGACGGATAAGGACTCTTTTCAGGTATTTATGGATCTGACCGCCCGGATTGCTATGGATCAGAAAACCATACCGGATAACTTATTGCTGCATTTTGAGGGAATACCTGCTAAAGATATTCCTTTCACCAGCGAACTACCGGCGAAAGACAGTGAGAAAGCCCTCAGTTTCATCGCCTCTTACGGAGGCATCACTGAAAACAACTCCGTACCTTTACGGAAAGCGGCTTATTTGAGAGCATGCCAAAGGGAACTGACGGCAGAGAATATCCGGGATCTGGACTACTCACCAGCTTATAAGTGCTTTATTGCACACGAAGATGCGATGGAGAAGATTGCGGCAGGAAAGCAAGCCAAACAGTTCTACACCATAGCTGAAACGGAACAAGGTGTCCGCGTATTCAATGACGGACTTTCCGGGACTATAAAGTTTCGGGATTACCTGCAATCGACAGCGGACAATTTCTACTCAAGCTCTTTGCAGGATGTGGAGTCATTGAATATTTACCGGATAGAAACCGTCTCCCGCCGGATGCTGGAACTCTCCAACGGGAATCAGACCACCATGCCGCAGGCCGGGATGGAAATTCTGGCGAATTACAAGCCGTCCGTCACTTTCGACATGCATCCTACGGGAGAAAATCTCAACCGGTTTGTCACAGCCGGCGCATTGGAACTCTCTATCCGTAACCGGAACATTATGACACTTCAGGACATAGCAGCCAGAGGATACGCCCATTTACCGGCAGACGAATCGTTTGCCTATAAAAAGGATTTCTTGTTTGTGGAGAAAGGTATCCGTGAGATTACCCGGCAAAAGGAATTGTACCGGGATTATCCTTTCCGGCAGAAGATGGATGAATTACAAAATGCTGCCAGGTCATTGGCGCAAACACTGTTAAACAGGGATGGAGTCCGGAAGAACTATCATCGGGTAAGCCCGCCTGTTGTTGTTTCTAAGAAAGGAGAAGCTCAAACAGCCGAAAAACCGCAAGACAAGCCCGGACTGTCCTGTGGCAATGAAAAGAAAAAGGTCAAGACAAAAACCGCTTCCGTTAAAAAGCAGGCGAAGCCCAAATTATAATGCATATGGAACTGATAAATAATACATTCATTCCCGAAAAAGAGATACCACGTAGCCGCAGGGCTGCCGGAAGGAAAGCATTCCTGCAAACTTTCAGAAACCTGTTTACCAGCCGGAATCATTTCAGGAGATTCATGGATACTTACCGTTTCAACACGATCCGCTGGAGCGCGTCCAACCTCCACGAACCCTCATGGGGAAAACGGATCGGATTATTCTTTCGTACCAAAAATCCAATCGCTATCCTCCGGGATGATTACCGGAGCAATCGCAGTAATCTGTTGAATAAATGGGAAACGTCCAGCCTGAACCGTATCCAGATGGAACTGGTCCGAATGGGTAGTATGCCTATTCAGAATAAGGACAGACATACTTTCAAAGCTCTGAACAGCATTGAAAAGAAAATCAAACAACTGCAGGAATATGAAGGATGTCCCGATATGAGCCATGAAAAGCAGCTTCTGGCAACATACAAGTACATTCTTTCTTCTCCTTTTGACCGGAAGTTCGGAGGATTGCCACCCGATGAGATTTGTGGGATGCTTCAGCAGAACGGACTGTCTGAATCAAACCTTCCTTACCAAAATTACGAAGGAATCCTCCAGGGCCGTGAAACAGTCATGTACGAACTGGCAACCGGAAAGAACGGGGAGAAATACCTCCAACCGGCAGATCAGGTGAAACTGAATGCGGGAATGTCAGGAATCTCAATGGATTTAATCAGCCGTTTTCCGGCAAAGGAAATACCCCTGCCGAATCTGACGGAAAGCATACAAGTATCGGAAAAGAAAGAGAAGCTCTCCATTCCCAAAGAACCGAAGAAAAGGGTACGGAAAGAAAAATCAAAGGTCAAGAGTGTAAAAATTAAATAGTCATTCATATTAAAAAAGAAAGTAACATGAAAACAATTTGTATTTGTGAGAAGCCCTCGGTGGCACGCAGCATTGCCCGGGTCCTGGGCGTAACGGAGAAACAGGAAGGATACTTGAGTGGGAACGGATATGCCGTCACATGAACTTACGGCCATCTGTTGGCATTGGCCCTGCCTCAAGACTACGGCATTGTCCATGTGGAAAAGGAGATGCTGCCTATTATTCCCGACCCGTTCAAACTGGTTGTCCGTCAGATTAAAACCGAAGATGGATACAAGGCTGATCCGACGGCTCTGAAACAATTGGAAGTAATCCGTAAACTGTTGGGTCAGGCTGATCAAGTGATATCCTGTACTGATGCAGGGCGGGAAGGAGAGTTAATTATGAGATATGTGCTTGAATATCTGGGATATCATAAGGAAACCAAACGCTTGTGGATATCTTCCATGACAGAAAAATCGATACGGGAAGGATTTGATAGCCTCAAATCAAGTAAGGAGTTTGACAACCTGTACCGTGCCGCTAAAGCCAGGAGAGAATCAGATTGGGTCGTCGGTATGAATGCCAGCCTGTCTTTGAGCATGGCTGCAGGCAAGAGTAACTATTCTCTGGGAAGAGTACAGACACCGGCACTTGGCATGATTTGCCGTCGATATCTGGACAACAGGGATTTTATAGCCAAACCCTATTATCTGCTACAGCTACGGACAACGAAAGCAGGGAAAGAACTCGTCTTAACCTGTACCGGGAAATATGATACACCGGAAAAACTCGATGTGGACCGTAAAAAAGTGTATGAAGAGACGACAGCCAAAGTGGTGCAAGTGGAGAAGAAAGAGGTTCCAGAAGAAGCTCCGCTACTTTATGACCTGACCGCCCTGCAACGAAGTGCCAATACCAAACTCGGACTGACCGCAGAACAGACGCTGAACATTGCTCAAAAATTATATGAAGGAGGCTACATTTCGTATCCCCGTACCGGATGTAGCTATATCACAGAAGACATCTTCGAACAAGTCCCTTCCCTCATCGGCCTGCTTAAGCAACATCCCCGTTTCACATGGCATGCGGAAAACCTCTGTAACCAGCCTTTAAACCGGCACTGTGTGGACGATAGCAAGATGACGGACCATCATGCGTTAATCATTACGGAGAACTATCCCCAGAGGCTTTCCCTTGACGAGCAGAATATCTATTCCATGATCGCGGGACGCATGTTGGAGGCTTTCTCCGGCAAATGCCTGAAAGAAACGGTATCCGTACAAGCGGACTGTAACGGCGTTCTTTTCGGGATAAAAGGAAGCCAAATCAAAGTTCCGGGGTGGAGAGGCATCTATAACGAACCCAGTGAGAAAGAAGAAGGAAGTCTTCTGCCCGAATTTCAGGAAGACGAAATATTGCCCGTGCTCGGTATTGATACATTGGTCAAGAAAACCAAACCGCAGCCCATATTCACTGAGGCAAGCCTGCTTGCTGCGATGGAAGGTTGTGGCAGAACATTGGACGATGAAAAGGAAAAAGAGGCAATGGAGGATTCCGGCTTGGGTACACCGGCTACACGTGCCGGAATCATCGAACTGCTCATTGCCAGACACTACGTGGAAAGAAACGGACGGTCACTGATTCCCACTCCCAAAGGACTGGAAGTATATGATATTGTAAAAGAGAAGATGATCGCCAACGTGAGCATGACCGGAGGGTGGGAATGCGCCTTGCATGAAATCGAAACCGGCAAAGTTTCCACGGAAACATTTACTCAGAGCATCAATTCCTATACCCAACAAATCACCTCGGAACTGCTTGCCCTGAAACTTAACCATCCGGACTTGCCACATTGTAACTGCCCCAAATGCGGAGCAGAAACGATTATCGTCTTTAACAAGGTCGCCAAATGCAGCGATCCCAATTGTGGGTTCCTGTTATTTAGAACGTTCAACGGCAGGGAACTGACGGATAATCAGATGCTCCTGCTGCTATCGGGGAAACGTACCGGATATCTGAAGTTTACCAGCAAGAAAGGAAAGAAGTATGAGGCATCACTCGAGCTGGATGACAATTACAGGATTGAGATGACTTTCAAGGATAATAAACCTAAAAAATAAAGAAGCGACTTATGAAAAAAGAAATGGAAGAGATACCGGATGAACTGAATCCGGACTTAATGCTGAATACGATTGCTTCCGAACTGCTGATCAAGATAGCCAAAGGGGAGATTGATATCCAGAAGCTGGTCAGGAAACAACTCTCGGACAGGGGAATCGATGACCAACGGAACTGGATAGGACCGGACAAGGCAAGAAAATATTGGGAGAAATATAAGATGCCTGTCTAAACCAAGTCAGTCAGGATAAGAAGATAATTGCAGGTTATTCAATCCGTTTGTAGGCCAGCCTGCAAATACCGGATCTGAAACATTTGTTCCCGGTCATTTCCCATGAGGAAGGACCGGGAATTTCTGTAAACAGACGTATGCCGTCCCCTTGGATATACGGTGCGACAAAAAGGATGATTTCATCCACCAACCAGTATCTGAACATGCTGCTTATAACGGAAATTGTATCCGGAGCCGCTTCTATGAAATAAATACCTTCATTTTTCTTTTTCCATTGTGTCAATGAGATGAAAGATACATCCGGCCCGAGAGTCTGTGTAGCACGTTCCCGTATTTTGGTGAGGCCATATTTGTTCGGATTATCCCACAAAGGGGAAGAAACAGTCCTGTCGAAGAGGTATCCGTCAAGAGTAGTGATTGCAAGTAATTGGAGTTTTGCCATAAGTATAATATTTAACCTATAAATATTATTCGGCAGAAGTATTTGAGAAAGCGTGGCCTTACCCAACTCCAAGACGGAGGTTCTGGTAAACCTATGAATAGTAGCTGTGTAAGCCACGCTATGACAAAGCATAGCATAAGCAATACACAAAAAGCCTCTATTCATTGAAATTTACCAGATTTCCGTCTTGAGACATTCTGCGAATGTTATGTCTATATCTAATTGGAAGGCTATTGCCTGCCATTTAAATCTATATTTCGTTCCAAAGATACTCATATTTCTGATTTCTCC
The DNA here is from genome assembly GCF_020982715.1 of Bacteroides sp. 1_1_30. Lineage (NCBI taxonomy): Bacteria > Pseudomonadati > Bacteroidota > Bacteroidia > Bacteroidales > Bacteroidaceae > Bacteroides > Bacteroides sp. 1_1_30. The sequence goes on along the minus strand of NZ_JAJKHN010000011.1, from coordinate 930 downwards.
GAAGAAATCCATATCATAAAGAAATGTGGCAGGGCAAAAAAGGAAAAAAGATGAAAGAGTTACCATTTGTATAAGGGATGTCGGATTTCACGACTCCCCCGTTAAATAAAAAGTATAAGAAAAGCTACGCTGACAAAAAATGACTATTAATGACTATTAACGACACTGGAAACTAAACGATTGATTTATAGTAATATTCCCTTTATCTTGCACCCAATTTCATTATTCACAATTTAATTTATAAATCATGGAACTGACAATTATCGAAACAAGTGCTTATCAGGACTTGAAGAAACAACTAAGTATGCTGTCCGTGCAAATGATGGACTTTCAAAAGAAAATAGCCCCCGTAACACCGGACAAGTGACTGGATGCGCAGGATGTGTGCCTGGCTCTCAATATTTCCAAAAGGGCACTGCAGACTTACCGGGATAACGGGCTGATTCCTTATTCTAATATCGGTGGAAAATTCTTTTATAAAGAAGTGGACATCCAGCAAATTCTGGAGGAAGGACTAATCAAAAAAAGAAAATAAAGAGTATGGCAGACATTATCACTAAAGATTCGGAAGAGTTCAAGGAACTTACCGGATGGATCAAACGGACAGGAAAAAATCTGGAGGCTGCTGCGGCACGGATACGTCCGACGATTGCAGACGAACATTATCTGAGTGGAGATGAGGTATGCCGGATGCTTCATGTTTCCAAGCGTACATTACAAACACTACGGGATGAAAAGGCAATACCTTATACCTCAATTACCTCTGTCGGGGGTAAACTGCTCTATCCGGAAAGCGGGCTATACGAGGTACTAAAAAAGAACTATAAAGATTTCAGGCGTTACTTGAAATAAGGAGGATGTAAATTAAACTGTGTCAGCAAGGAATAAAGTATTAACTTTGCTAACACAGTTTTTTTTATGAAAGAAGAA